>CAZAVX010000073.1:0-2259 GCA_964488835.1 uncultured Iamiaceae bacterium
TCGAGCTCGGCCTCGGCGCCGGCTGGATGACGAGCGACTACGAGCAGTCCGGCATCCCCCTCGACCCGCCCGGCGAGCGCATCGACCGGCTCGAGGAGGCCATCGCGATCGTGAAGGGGCTGTTCGCCGACGGCCCCGTCACCCACCAGGGCCGCCACTACAGGATCACCGATCTCGAGGGCACGCCGAAGCCGGTGCAACGCCCCGGCCCTCCCCTGCTGATCGGGGGAGGCGGGAAGCGGGTGCTCTCGATCGCCGCTCGCGAGGCCGACATCGTCGGGGTGAACGTCAACCTCTCGGGCGGGGTCATCGACGCCCGGGTGGGGCCCGACGCCACCGTCGAAGCCACCGACGAGAAGATCGCCTGGATCCGCGAGGCCGCCGGCGACCGGTTCGCCGACCTCGAGCTCCAGGTGCGGGTGCACGTCGCCGCCGTCACCGACGACCGGGAGGGCCTCGCCGCCGCGCTCGGCCCCGCCCTCGGGCTCTCCCCCGAGGCCGCCCTCGCGAGCCCCCATGCCCTGGCTGGCACCGTCGACCAGCTCGTCGAGCAACTCGAGGAGCGCCGCGAGCGGTGGGGTCTCTCCTACATCGGCCTCAGCGTCGACAGCCTCGACGACATGGCTCCGGTGATCGCCCGCCTCGCCGGCACCTGAGGCGGCAGCGAGCGGTTCCCGACCGCCGGGGCTACTCCCACTCGATGGTGCCCGGCGGCTTCGAGGTGATGTCGTAGGCGACACGGTTGATGCCGGGCACCTCGTTGATGATGCGGCTCGACAGCTTCTCGAGCAGGTCGTAGGGCAGGCGGGCCCAGTCGGCGGTCATCGCGTCGTCGCTCGTGACCGCCCGCACGATGACCGGGTGGCCGTAGGTGCGCTCGTCGCCCATCACGCCGACCGAGCGCACGTCGGCGAGCAGCACGGCGAACACCTGCCAGATGTCGCGCTCGAGGCCCGCCTTGCGAACCTCTTCGCGCACGATGGCGTCGGCCTTGCGGAGCAGGTCGGCCCGCTCGGGGGTGACCTCGCCGATGATGCGCACGCCGAGTCCCGGCCCCGGGAACGGCTGGCGCCACACGATCTCCTCGGGCAACCCGAGCTCCTCGCCGACCCGGCGGACCTCGTCCTTGAAGAGCGAGCGGAGGGGCTCGATGAGCTCGAAGTGCATGTCCTCGGGCAACCCGCCCACGTTGTGGTGGGACTTGATCTTCGCGGCGTCGGGGGTACCCGACTCGATGACATCGGGGTAGAGCGTGCCCTGCACGAGGAACCGGGCGTCGGAGAGGCTGGCGGCCGCGGGCTCGAATTCGCGGATGAACCGCTCGCCGATGGCCTTCCGCTTCTCCTCGGGGTCGGTGACGCCGGCGAGGACCTCGAAGAACCGCTCGGCCGCCCGCACGTGGACGAGCTCGATGCCCTGGTGGCGCTGGAAGGTCTCGACGACCTGCTCGGACTCGCCCTCTCGCATGAGACCCGTGTCGACGTAGACGCAGGTGAGCTGGGGGCCGACCGCCTTGTGCACCAGGGCGGCGGCCACCGCCGAGTCGACGCCGCCGGAGAGGGCGCAGATGACCCGCTCGGAGCCGACCTGCTTGCGGATCTCCTCGACCTGGGTCTCGATGATCGAGGTCATCGTCCAGGTGGGCCGGCAGTCGGCGACCTCGTGGAGGAAGTGCTTGAGCTGCTCCTGGCCGTGGGGCGTGTGCGCGACCTCGGGGTGGTACTGCACGCCGACGATGCGGCGCTCTGCCGACTCGAAGGCGGCGGCCGGGGTGCTCTCGGTGGTGGCGGTGACCCGGAACCCCGGCGGGGCAGCGGTGATCGAGTCGAAGTGGCTCATCCACACCGGTTGCTGGTCGGGCTGGTCGTGGCCGAACAGGAGCGCCTCGGCCACCAGGGTGAGGTCGGTGCGCCCGTACTCGCCCTTGCCGGTACGGCTCACCTCCCCACCGAGGTCGCGGGCGATGAGCTGGGCGCCGTAGCAGATGCCGAGGATCGGGATGCCGAGCTCGTAGACCCCTGGGTCGATCGACGGGGCGCCCTCGACGTGGACCGACTTGGGGCCCCCGCTGAAGATGATCGCGGCCGGGCGCCGGGCCGCGACCTCGTCGGCGCGGATCGTGTGGGGGACGATCTCGCTGTAGACGTGGGCCTCGCGCACCCGACGGGCGATCAGCTGGGCGTACTGGGCGCCGAAGTCGACGACCAGCACGGTGTCGTAGCGGTCGGAGACCGTGTCATCGCGGTCGGAGACCGTGTC
>CAZAVX010000073.1:2359-15148 GCA_964488835.1 uncultured Iamiaceae bacterium
TCGCGGTCGGAGACCGTGTCATCGCGGTCGGAGACCGTGTCGTCGCGGTCGGCGGGGGTGGAGGGGTCGGTCACGATCAGGCTCGGTAGTTCGGGGCTTCTTTGGTGATGATCACGTCGTGCGGGTGGCTCTCGCGCAGGCTGGCCGGCGAGATGCGGATGAACCGGCCCTCGCGCTGGAGCTGGGGCACCGAGCGGGCTCCGCAGTAGCCCATCGCCTGACGCAGACCGCCGACGAACTGGTGCAGGACCGGGGCGATGGGACCCTTGTACGGCACCCGCCCCTCGATGCCCTCGGGCACCAACTTGCCGCTGTCGACCGAGCCCTGGAAGTAGCGGTCCTTGGAGAACGAGCGGCCCTGCATGGCACCCATCGACCCCATGCCGCGGTACTCCTTGAAGCGCTCGCCGTGCTGCACGACGATGTCGCCCGGCGACTCGTCGACCCCCGCGAGGGCGTTGCCGAGCATCACCGTCGACGCGCCGGCCGCGAGCGCCTTGGCGATGTCGCCGGAGAACTGCACGCCGCCGTCGGCGACGATGGGGATGTCGTGCTTCGCGGCGGCCCGGGCGCAGTCGAAGACGGCGGTGATCTGCGGCACCCCGATGCCCGCCACCACCCGAGTGGTGCAGATCGAGTTGTGGACCACCACGTTGTCGGCGATGAAGCTGTGGGTGGGGCAGTCGACCTCGATGTCGTAGACCGGAACGGCGATGCCGAGGTTCCGAGTCTCCAGCTTCTTCACCACCTGGTACTGGTCGAGGTGGCGCCTCTGGTGCGACGCGTTCAGCCGAGACACCACGCTGTCGAGGCAGTCGGCGGCGGCGACGCCCGGGAGGCCCCCTGCGGTGCCCCGCTCGGTGGCGGCGTTGGGGAAGCTGCCCTCGATGAGATGGCAGAGCACGCCGTAGAGCTCGGCGAGCTGTGGAGACGTGTTGCGGAAGCACACGCGCCCGTCGGCGGCGACGTATCCGTCGCTGTCGACCAACCCGTCGAACAAGCCGTTGAGGTAGAGCGGGCTCGCACACAGGTACTCGGCGGGAAGGTGCTTGTCGGCTCGCTTGCCGAACTGTGCGAGCAGGCGAGCCCACTGGAGGGAGTACAGGTCGAGGTGGGTGACCCCGTTCCCGGTGTGGGCCACGGTGGGACGCACGCCGGTGACCTGCTCGGCGCAGTCGAGCAGCTTCTGGATGACGACGTCCTCGTCGGCCCCGAAGTACCACGACACACGACCCCCCTCCGAGTTCCCCGAGCGGGCGATGAAGGCGTGGCCGTCGCCGAGGAACGTGCCGAACAGGTAGCCGAGCTCGTAGGAGTCCTCGATGTCGGTGTTGTAGCGGTCGAGCTGACGCTCGGTGCGTACGGCGAAGTCGCAGAGGTCGATGCGGAGGTGGTCGGGAAGCTCGAGGTAGAGCCGTCTGGGCGAGAGCAGCGCCGCTCGGTCGGCCCGGCCGATCTCTTGCCAGCCGAGCTTGCTCTCACCCGCGCGGGACGGTCGTTCGAGGGTGGCGACGAACCCCTTGGAGGCGACGGTCGCCGGTGAGGTGGTGGAGAGGTCGCCGACGTAGAACCGGTGGTCGGGGGTGACCAACGTCTCCCGAGGCGAGGCGGTGTGGCGCAGCGCCATCACCTCTCGTACACCGGTGCACCACGCCTTGAGCACCGTGACCGGCTCGCCGTGCATGTTGATGACCCGATCGCCCGCTCGGATCTGCTCGATGTTGCGATAGGTGCCGTTCGCCATGAGCACTCGAGTGCCGGCCGCGAAGCAGCCGGGCCCGATGCCGACCTTCACGGCGTCGGCGCCGGCGGCGATGAGGGCCTCGGTGGCCTCGGCGGTGGCGACGTTGCCGGCGATGACGTCGACGTCCCAGTTCGCCTTCACCTTCGCGAGGGTGTCGACCACCGACCGGGCGTGGCCGTGCGCGGTGTCGATGACGAGCACGTCGACCCCCCGGTCGACGAGCGCCTCGCACCGGTCGAACACGTCGGGGCCGGTGCCCACCGCCGCGGCGACGCGGAGCCGGCCGTGCTCGTCCTTGGTGGCGTGCGGGTAGGCGATGCGCTTCTGGATGTCCTTGACGGTGATGAGGCCCGAGAGCTTGCCCGCCTCGTCGACGATGGGGAGCTTCTCGATGCGGTGCGCGCCGAGCACGCGCATCGCCTCCTCGAGCGTGGTGCCCACCGGCGCGGTGACGAGCCCCTCGGAGGTCATCAACTCGGTGACCGGGACGTCGCGGCGCTCGTTGAAGCGCAGGTCGCGGTTGGTGATGATGCCGACGAGACGACCGTCCGGCGTGGTGACCGGCACGCCGGAGATGTGGAAGTGCTCCATGAGGTCCATGGCGTCGCCGACCGTGGCGTCGGGGCCGATGGTGACGGGGTCGACGATCATCCCCGACTCGGACCGCTTCACCCGGTCGACCTCGGTGGCCTGGTCCTCGATGGAGAGGTTGCGGTGGATGACCCCGATCCCGCCGTGACGGGCCATGGCGATGGCCAGGCGGGCCTCGGTGACGGTGTCCATCGCCGCGGACACGAGCGGGACGGCGACGGTGACGTGGCGCGTGAACCGGCTGGACGTGTCGGCCTCGGACGGCATGACCTCCGAGGACGCCGGCAGCAGCAGGACGTCGTCGTAGGTGAGGCCTTCCTTGCCGAACTTGTCGTCCCAGCTGCCCGGTCCCTGGTTCATGCGCCCATCCCCACTCCCTGCGATCGCTGCAGTGACTTGCCTTCGGTCTGGAGGGCCGGGGCGACCATCACCTCGGCCTTCTGGAACTCCTTCAGCGTCTCGTAGCCGGTGGTGGCCATCGAGGCGCGCAGGCCGCCGAACAGGTTCATCCGCCCGTCGTTGTCGTGGGCCGGCCCGACGAGGATCTCCTCGAGGGTTCCCCGGGTGGGTGTGTGCACCCGGGTGCCACGGGGCAGGGTCGGATGGAACGTGGCCATCCCCCAGTGGTACCCGCGGCCGGGGGCCTCGGCGGCAGCGGCGAGGGGCGACCCGATCATCACCGCGTCGGCCCCGCAGACGATGGCCTTCGCGATGTCGCCGCCGGTGGCCATGCCGCCGTCGGCGATGACGTGGACGTAGACGCCGGTCTCGTCGAGGTGGCGCATGCGGGCGGCCCGCACGTCGGCGATGGCCGTCGCCTGGGGCACCCCGAGCCCGAGCACCGCGCGGGTGGTGCACGCGTGACCAGGCCCGACACCGACGAGCACGCCGGCCGCGCCGGTGCGCATGAGGTGGAGCGCGGCCTGGTAGCTCGCACACCCACCGACGATGACCGGCAGGTCGAGCTCGCGGACGAACCGCTTGAGGTTGAGCGGCTCGGAGGTCTTCGAGACGTGCTCGGCCGAGACGACCGTGCCCTGGATGACGAGCATGTCGAGCTCGCCCTCGAGGATGGCGGGGAGGAGCGACTCGGTGCGCTGCGGGGTGACCGACGCGACCGCCACGACCCCGGCCTCGTGGATCTCGCGGATGCGCTCGGTGACGAGCGTGGGCTTGATGGGCTCGGCGTAGATCTCCTGGAGGCGCCGGGTGACCTTGTCGGCGTCGAGGCGCGCGATCTCCTCGAAGTACGGCTCGGGGTCCTCGTAGCGGGTCCAGAGCCCTTCGAGGTTCAACACCCCCGCGCCGCCGAGACGACCGATCTCGACGGCGGTCGCCGGGCTGACGACCCCGTCGACGGCCGACGCGAGCAACGGAAGCTCGAACTGGAACGCGTCGATCTCCCAGGAGATGTCGACGTCTTCCGGGTCGCGGGTGCGGCGGCTCGGGACGATGGCGATGTCGTCGAACCCGTATGCGCGGCGACCGGTCTTGCCCAGTCCGATCTCGATCTCCGCCATGAGCGACTCCTGCATCTCGGTCGGCGGTGAAAAGGTTGATCCTACCGCAGCCGCGGAGCGCTCCGATGACCTCCGGCGAGCTGCCGCTACCGCTTGGTGACCGAGCGGAAGAGCTGCCGGGCGATGGCGACGTTCATCTCGTACATCGCCTTCGAACCGGCGCCGCCCACCTTCTTCACCAGCCCACCTTCGGTGGCGGTCTCGAGGGCGTCGAGCCCCGCGAGCACGGCGTCGCGAGTGGCGTCGGTGGCCTGGTAGCCCATCGTGGTGAGCGACCGCACGACGTCGGACTGGGCGACCGGCCCCGGCGCCGCCGCGGCGATGATGCGGAGCGCGTCCTTCGTGAGCTCGGCGCCCTGTGCGACCGCCTCGGCCGGCGAGAGCGTGGAGTCGGACCCACCCTCGACCGAGGCGAGCCACCGCTTGACCTTCTGCACGATCTCGTCGTGGGTCTCGCCCTCGAAGCTCAGGCTCGCCATGGCACGACGCTACCCGGTGCGCGCCTCGAGCGGTCGCCCGTCGGCGGCGTCTCCGATCAGTCGCCACAGCCTCGCGACGTGCTCGGCCTCGGTGGTGGTCTGTCCGATCGACACCCGGATGACGAGGCGGCCGTCGACGCGGGTGTGGGTCATGAACGCCTGGCCCGAGTCGTTCACCGCGTCGAGCACCCGCTGGGTGGCCTCGTCCCCGTCCGACGCCACGCGCAGGCACACGAGGTTGAGCCGCGGCGGCACGACGAGCTCGAAGCGGTCGTCGGCCGCCACCCACGACGCGAACTCCTGGGCGAGCTCGACGTGGCGGGCGACGTGATGTGCGAGCCCCTCGGCGCCGTAGTGGCGGATGACGAACCACAGCTTGAGGGCCCGGAACCGCCGGCCGAGCGGGATGTGCCAGTCGCGGTAGTCGATGACCGCGCCGGATTCCGTGGCCGCATTGCGGAGGTACTCGGGCAGCACGGTGAGCGCCCCGATGAGCGGCTCGCGGTCGGCGACGAAGAAGCAGTCGCAGTCGAAGTTGGTGAAGAGCCACTTGTGGGGGTCGAAGCACCAGCTGTCGACCGCCTCGAGCCCGTCGTTCACCCAGCGCAGCTCGGGCACCACTCCGGCGGCGCCCGCCATCGCAGCGTCGATGTGCACCCACGCGCCGACCTCGGCCGCGACCGCGGCGATGGCGCCGACCGGGTCGAACGCCAGGGTCGAGGTGGTGCCCGCGGTGGCGCAGACGAAGAACGGGCGCAGGCCCGCGGCCCGGTCGGCGGCGATCAGCTCGGCGAGGTGGTCGGGTCGCATCGCCAGCTCGTCGTCGGTGTCGACGAGCCGGAGCCGGTCGGGCGCGAAGCCCGCGACGTTGAACGCCTTCTCCACCGACGAGTGCGCCTCCCGCGACGTGTACCCGACGAGGTCGGGCGCCGCGCCGCCGGCCCGGTGCCGGGCGGCGAGCACCGCGGTGAGGGTCGCGCTCGAGGCGCTGTCGGCGATGACCCCGCCGCCCGGTCCGTCGGAGCGGAACCGGTCGGGCAGTCCGAGCAACTCGACCATCCAGTCGAGCACGTGGGTCTCGAGTTCGGTGCACGCGGGGCTCGTCGACCACAACATGCCCTGCACGCCGAGGCCCGAGGAGACGAGATCGCCGAGCACCGACGGACCGGACGCGTTGGCGGGGAAGTACGCGAAGAAGTCGGGCGACTGCCAGTGCACGAGCCCGGGCACGACGATGCTGTCGAGATCGGCGAGGACCGCCTCGAAGGGCTCCGGGTGCCGGGGCGGGGAGGCCGGCAGCTGCGCCCGGATCGACCCCGGCTCCACCTGCGGGCGAACGGGGAGCTCGCCCACCCGCTCGAGGTAGGAGGCGACCCACTCGACGGCGGCATGACCTCGACGACGGAACTCGTCGGGGGTGAGGTGGTAGCTGGGCGCGGGGGTGTCGGACATGTCCGGATGGTACGGCGGCGACAGGCCCCGGACCCGCCCGCGGTGCACACGGTCACAGCCAGGCAGTACGGTGCCGACGTGTCCTACGTCACAAGGGGGACACGACGTGTCGCCGACCGGCGACCGCCAGGCACACTTCAACACCCACCGGGAGACATCGTGAGCAACACTTCCGCACCGAGTCGCGGGTCGCGACTCTGGAAGGTCCTCGCCCTACTCGTCGCACTCAGCCTCCTCGCCGCCGCGTGCGGAGGCGACGACGACTCGGGCAACGGAGGCGACGACGGGGCCACCGGCACCACCGCGGCGCCCGACGGCGAGGGCGACGACGGCGACGACGGCGACGACGGCGAGCAGCCCGTCTACGGGGGAACCCTCACCGTCGGCCTCGAGGCGGAGACCAACAACTGGCTGCCGGGCCTCGGCAGCCCGGCGAACTCGGGCACGCTCGTGGCGCGGGCGGTCTACGACTCGCTGACGGCACGGGGCGAGGACGGGAACGTCTACCCGTACCTCGCGTCGTCGGTCGAGCCGAACGACGACCTCACCGAGTGGACCGTCACCCTCCGCGAGGGCATCGAGTTCCACGACGGCACCCCGCTCAACTCGGAGGTGATGAAGCGCATCTTCGACGAGTACCTCAAGATCCCGGAGGCCACCACCGCCGGAACGGTCGCCCAGATCGAAGAGGTGCAGATCGTCGACGACCTCACCTACACCTACATCCTCAGCGAGCCGATCTCGTCGTTCCCCGACATGCTCACCGGCACCATCGGCTGGCCGTTCTCGATCGAGGCCTGCGAGGCCGCGGGCGGTCGCGAGGGTGACTGCGGCGAGCAGATGGTCGGCACCGGTCCGTTCATCTTCGAGAGCTGGACCCGAGACAGCGAGCTGCGCGTCCGCCGCAACCCGAACTACTGGCGCTACGACGCGCAGGGCAACCAGCTGCCCTACCTCGACGAGGTGATCTTCCGTCCGATCCCCGACGAGGACGCCCGACTCAACGCGGTGGCCGCCGGCGACACCCTCGTCGGCCAGACCCTGCGTCAGAGCTCGGTGCGCACCGCCCGCGACCTGAGCGGCGTCACCAGCTACGAGGCCATCGGCAACAACGGCGGCGGCTCGATCTTCAACACGACCCGGCCGCCGGTCGACGACGTGCGCGTCCGCAAGGCGCTCGCCTACGCGGTCGACCAGGAGGCACTCATCGTCGTCCTCGGCGGCGAGGGCATCACCCCGCCGCAGTCGCAGTTCTTCAGCCCCGACTCGCCGTGGTTCTCCTCCGCGGTCGACGAGGTGTGGCCGCGCTACGACGTCGAGGAGGCCACCCGCTGGCTCGAGGAGTACGTCAACGACCCGAACCGTTCCGACGGCAAGGCTCCGGGTGAGCCGATCTCGGTCGAGTTCAACTGCCCGCCCGACCCGACCCTCATCGAGATCTCCCAGGCCTACCAGGGCTACTGGAACGACATCGGTGTCGAGGTCACCCTCAACCAGGTCGAGCAGGCCCAGCACATCCAGAACGCGCTGGCCGGCGAGTACATGATCAACTGCTGGCGGGCAGGCGGTCAGGACGACCCGTACAACACGTTCCGGTCGGCGTTCCGCGACCCCGCGGAGAACCCGACGAACTTCACCCGCTACCACAGCGCGACGATCGACGAGAACCTCGACATCCTGCGCACCAGCACCGACTTCGACGAGCGCTACGCCGCGGTCGAGGCCATCGGCTTCGAGCTCGCCGACCAGCTGCCCCAGATCTGGACGGGTGGCACGGCGACGGCGGTGTTCGCCCGCAACGAGGTGCGAGGCATCGGTGAGCAGACCATCCCCGACGCCGACGGCAAGCCGCTGATCCGCGGCACCGGCGTCATGGGTGGCGTCTTCGGCGTCGCCGAGGTGTGGATCGCCACGTCGTAGCACCCCACACCGACAACCAGTCGCCATCACGCCGGGTCCGCTCCGCTGGGGGTCGGAGCGGACCCGGCCGGCGGCCCCCAGCGCGCCCCTCCGGGGGCGCGCTGCGCTTTTGTTGACACGATGGCAATTCGACTAGCTTGTCCCCCGGGCGTGTGGCAAGGGTCACATCTCTTCGTCGCGCCCGGAAACACCCGATTCACCTCACCCCTGGGGGAGACACACATCGTGAGCACAGCAACGACTCTGGGTCGCAGGTCGCGACTCTGGAGGATCCTGGCCCTTCTCCTCGCCTTCGCGATCGTCGCCGGCGCCTGTGGCGGCGACGACGACGGAGCGTCGAGCGATCCCGAGGCGCCCGGATCGACCGATGGCGGATCGTCCGACCCCGGCGAGCCCGACACGAGCGACGTCACCACCGGTGGCACGCTCATCGTCGGACTGGAAGCCGAGCAGAACAACTGGTTGCCGGGGGTCGGCAACTTCGCCAACTCGGGCACCGCCGCGGCTCGCGCGGTGTACGACTCCATCGCCGCTCGGGGCGAGGACGGCAACGTGTACCCGTACCTGGCCGAGTCGATCGAGCCGAACGAGGACCTCACCGAGTGGACCGTCACCCTCCGCGAGGGCATCGAGTTCCACGACGGCACCCCGCTCAACGCCGAGGTCATGAAGCGCATCTTCGACGAGTACCTCACCGTCGAGGGCGCCGTCGGTCTCCCGGCGCTCATCAACGAGGTGGAGGAGGTGCGCGTCGACGACGAGCTCACCTACACCTACGTCCTCTCGAACGGCATCGCTCCGTTCCCCGACGCGCTCGTCGGTCCGATGGGCTGGCCGTTCTCGGTCGAGGCCTGTGAAGCCGCCGGCGGCCGTGAGGGCGACTGCGGCGAGAAGATGGTCGGCACCGGCCCGTTCACCTTCGTCAGCTGGACCCGCGACAGCGAGCTGCGCCTCCAGCGCAACGAGAACTACTGGCGGGTCGACGCCGACGGTCGTCAGCTCCCGTACCTCGACGAGCTGATCTTCCGTCCGATCCCCGACGAGGACGCCCGCCTCAACGCGGTCGCCGCCGGCGACACCCAGATGGGTCAGACCCTGCGCCAGAGCACCGTCCGCTCCGCCCGCGAGCGCGACGGCATCGTCAGCTACGAGGCCATCGGCAACAACGGCGGCGGCTCGATCTTCAACACGTCGGTCCCGCCGGTCGACGACGCGCGCGTCCGCAAGGCACTCGCCTACTCGGTCGTGCAGGAAGACCTGGTGACGGTGCTCGGTGGCGACGGCATCACCCCGCCCCAGACCCAGTTCTTCAGCCCCGACTCGCCGTGGTACTCCACCACGGTCGAGGACGCCTGGCCGACCTACGAGCCCGACCGTGCCCGTGAGTTCCTCGAGGACTACATCAACGACCCCGAGCGCTCCGACGGCAAGGCACCGGGCTCGCCGGTGTCGATCGAGTTCAACTGCCCGCCCGACCCGACCCTCATCGAGATCTCCCAGGCCTACCAGGCGTTCTGGAACGACATCGGTGTCGAGGTCACGCTCAACCAGGTCGAGCAGGCCACCCACATCGTCAACGCCGTCACCGGCGAGTACATGATCAACTGCTGGCGTGCCGGCGGGAACGAGGATCCGTACATCACCCTCGTCGGCGCCTTCACCGAGGGTGCCACCGGCAACTTCACCCGGTACTTCAGCGACACGATCTACGAGCAGCTCGAGGTCCTGCGCACCAGCACCGACTTCGACGAGCGCTACGCCGCGGTCGAGACGATCATGCTCGAGCTCGCCGACCAGGTCCCCCAGATCTGGACCGGCGGCACGGCCACCGCGATGTTCGTCACCGACGACGTCCGCAACGTCGACGGCTGGACGATCCCGGGCCCTGACCGTGCGCCCCTGGTGCGGGGTGACGGCGTCATGGACGCCACCATGTACTGGGCCGAGGTGTGGATCGAGCAGTAGCCTCTCGCGAGGTTCGACTGCCCGAGCAGCACCTGTAGCATCTGACCCGATGCGGGGCGGGGGTGACCAGCGTCACCCCCGCCCCCGCACCGGGAACCACGCAACACACGTACAACGAGCGCCGACACGGGCTCACCAACACGTCCGGGGGGCAACACAACTCATGCTGCAACTCATCGGCAGACGAGCACTGGGGATGGTCCCGGTGATCATCGCTGCCTCGCTGATCACCTTCATGCTGCTCGCCGCCCTCCCGGGCGACGCGGCGCTGATGGGTGGCGACCTCGCCAACATGAACGAGGAGACGCTCCACGCGCGTCGCGAGCAGCTCGGACTCAACGACCCCCTGCCCGTCCGCTACATCAACTGGATCAGCGACGCGGTCACGGGCGACCTCGGCAGGTCGGTCATCACCAACGAGCGGGTCAGCCAGCTCATCCTCGAGCGCCTGCCCGTCACCTTCCAGATCATGGTCACCACCATGATCATCTCGCTCGTGATCGCCATCCCGCTCGGTGTGATCACCGCCTACAAGGCGGGCTCGATGTTCGACAGAGCGGTCAGCGCGATCACGTTCGCACTCTTGTCGGTGCCACCGTTCGTGCTCGCGCTCTTGCTCATCATCTTCGTGTCGGTCGAGCTGGGGTGGTTACCGGCCACCTCCTGGACACGCTTCACGAAAGACCCTGTCGAGAGCATCCGCAGCAGCCTCCTGCCGGCCATCACGCTCTCCATCGGCATCATCGCCACCCTGACCCGCCTGCTGCGCAGCGACATGATCGCCACGCTCCAGGAGGACCACGTGGTGCTCGCGAAGTCGAAGGGACTGCCCACCAGCCAGATCCTCTTCCGCCACGCGCTGCGGCCCTCGTCGTTCTCGCTGATGACCGTGCTCGGCCTCCAGCTCGCCGGCCTCATCAGCGGCTCGGTGGTCATCGAGGAGATCTTCGCCCTCCCCGGGCTCGGTCGACGCCTGTTCGGCGCGGTGCAGCTCCGCGACTTCGTCGTCGCCCAGGGCTTGGTGCTCCTCCTGGCGGTCATCTACGTCGTCGTGAACTTCGTCGTCGACATGCTCTACTCGTTCCTGGACCCGAGGATCCGTCATGCCTACAAGTGAGCCGACGCCGAGCGAGACCACCCCGACGGGGTCCCAGCTGTCGGCCGGGCCCAACGCTGCAGCCACCGTCGCCCTCGAGGACATCGGTGTCGACCCCTTCGAGCAGGAGGTCAAGCACCAGCGCAAGGGCAAGTTCGGGCCGCTCTTCTACCTGAGCCTGGCGTGGATGGTCATCGTCCTCGTCTGGGCGGTGTTCGCCGACATCATGCCCCTGCCCGACCCGAACCGCCAGAACATCTCGGCGGCCCGCACTCCGCCGTTCACCGACGGCTACCTCCTCGGCACCGACGGGCTCGGGCGCGACATGTTCGCCCGCATCGTCCACGGCGCCCGGGTCTCGGTCGTCATCTCGGTGTCGGCGGTCGCCACCGGCATGATCGTCGGCGGCACGCTCGGCCTGATGGCCGGCTACCTGCGGGGCCGGTTCGAGTCGCTCGTCATGGGGGCGGTCAACACGCTCCTCGCCTTCCCGGGCCTCATCCTCCTGCTCACCCTGGTGGCGCTCATGGGCCAGAACCTGCCGGCGGTCACCGCCGCCGTGGCGTTCCTGTCCATCCCCACCTACACCCGGGTCTCGCGGGCCACCACGCTCGCGGTGTCCCAGCGGGAGTACGTGCTCGCGGCGAAGGCACTCGGCGCGAAGCGGGGCCGCATCCTGTTCCGGGAGATCGCCCCGAACGTCGCCCTCCCGGTGGCGGCCTTCGGCCTCCTCGCCCTCGGCCTCATCATCATCCTCGAGGGCACCCTCGCCTTCCTGGGTCTCTCGGTGCAGCCGCCGCAGGCCACCTGGGGATCGATGATCGCCCAGGGCCGCCGGTTCTTCGGCGACGGCGACTACTACCTCACCCTCGTTCCGGGAGCGGCGCTGTTCTTCACGGTGTTCGCCCTCAACTACGTGGGTGACGCCCTCCGCAACCGCTTCGACGTCCGCGAGGCGCAGCTCTAGCGCGCCACGCGAACGCAGGGTCCCTTGGGGGGGGACATCGAGTCGGGGGCGCCCATCGAGGCGCCCCCGTCTCGCGCTCAGGCCCGGGGCGCGTGGTCGGTGGCGGTGACGACGCAGAGCAGCTGGCGGAGCATCGCCGCCGTCGCGCCCCACACGGTGTCGCCGTGCAGCTCGAAGAACCAGATCGCGCGCTCGACGCCGTCGCGCCGCCAGCGCTCCTCGCGGTAGACGCCGTCGGCGAGCAGCTCGGCGAGGGCCACGTGGCGGATCTCCTCGACCTCTCGTGGGTCGGGGACCACCTCGGGCCGGCCGGGCAGGAGCCCGACGTAGGGGACGATCAGCGACCGGCTGCTCACCGTCGAGAGCGGATCGAGGTGCCCGACGATGTCGACCCGGGCGGGGTCGAGTCCGACCTCCTCGGCCGACTCCCTCAGCGCGGTGGCCCGGAGATCGGGGTCGTGAGGTTCGGCGCGCCCGCCGGGGAAGCTGATCTCGCCGCGGTGGGCACGGAGGCTCCACGAGCGGCGGGTGAGGAGCACGTGGGGTGCACCCCCATCGTCGTAGAGGGCGACGAGCACCGCCGACGACCGCTCGGAGCCGTGCTCGCCGATGGGTGGCACGCGGGGCGGGTCGACCGGCAGGCGGAGGGCGAGGGCCCGCCGCACCTCGTCGAGCGACGGGGACCGCTCGCGCGGATCGAGCGAGGCCCACGGCGCGGGATCACCGAGACGCCAGTCCGGCGGTCGGGGGATGAGCTGGGGCCCGCCACGGATGAGGTCGGGAGGGCCGAGCGGCTCGCCCTCGGCCGGTGGGGCGACCGGGTGGTCGTCGGGCCCTCCGTCCACCAGGATCAGGTGCCTCGTGGGACGTCGGCGACGTTGGCGGGATCGGCGAGGTGCTCGAGCACCTCCCGGAGACCACCGGTCTTCAGGTCGGCCATGACCCGACCCGGCGTCTCCTCGCCCCGCTCCCACCGCATCCAGATGTCGAGCAGCTTCACGGGATCGGGCGGCGGTCGGTCCATGGCCCAGAGCGTACCTGTGCCCGGACGCGAA
>CAZAVX010000074.1:0-14985 GCA_964488835.1 uncultured Iamiaceae bacterium
GTGGCTGGCTCCGCGACCACCGTCACCGTGGGGGATGTCGACGTCCGCGTCTCGAACCCCGACAAGGTGTTCTTCCCCGCCACCGGCGCGACGAAGATGGACCTCGTCGAGTACTACCTGGCGGTCGGTCCCGGCGCGCTGCGAGGGGTGAAGGCTCGGCCCACCGTCCTCAAGCGGTACCCGAACGGACAGGGCACCGAGCCGTTCTTCCAGAAGCGGGTCCCCGAGAGCCGCCCCGAGTGGCTCCAGACCGCCACCGTGTCGTTCCCGAGCGGCCGCACCGCCGAAGAGCTCTGCCCGATGGACCTCGCCCACATCATCTGGGCGGTCAACCTCGGCTGCCTCGACCTCAACCCGTGGGCCGTGCGCCGCTGGGATCTCGACCACCCCGACGAGCTGCGCATCGACCTCGACCCCCAGCCCGAGGTGCCGTTCGCCGCGGTGAAGGAGGCCGCGCTCGTCGTGCGCGACGTGCTGACCGAGCACGGCCTCGTCGGCTTCCCGAAGACCTCCGGGTCCCGAGGCATCCACGTCAACGTCCGCATCATCGCCAAATGGGACTTCCTCGCGGTGCGCCGGGCCTGCCTCGCCCTCGGCCGGGAGGTCGAGCGCCGCCGCCCCGACCTCGTCACCACCGCGTGGTGGAAGGAGGAGCGCGGCGAGCGGGTGTTCATCGACTACAACCAGAACGCCCGCGACCGCACCGTCGCCTCCGCCTACTCGGTGCGCGACCGCCCGAACGGCCAGGTGTCGTGCCCGATCACCTGGGACGAGCTCCCCGACGTCGAGCTCGAGGACTTCACGATGCGGACGGTGCCCGCCCGCTTCGCCGCCGGCGTCGACCCCGACGCCGGCATCGACGAGGAGGTCGGCTCGCTGAAGTCGTTGCTCGAGCTCGCGCGTCGCGACGAGGAGGAGGGGCTCGGCGACGCACCCTGGCCCCCCAACTTCGCCAAGCAGCCGACCGAGCCTCGACGCGTCCAGCCGAGCCGTCGGAAGAAGGACTGACGTCGGCCCGAGAAGGTCCGAGGTCCGATCTTGCGGTCCGCTCGCGCCGGTACGCTCGCGCCGTGCCCACGACCTCCACGCTCCTCGCCTTCGCCGGGGCCGCCTGGCTCCTCATGGCCATCCCCGGTCCCGCGGTGTTCTACGTCCTCGCCCGCAGCGCCAGCCAGGGCACCCGCGCCGGCCTCGTCTCGGTCGCGGGGTTGCACACCGGCACGCTCGTGCACGTCGCGGCCGCGGTGCTCGGGCTCTCGGCGGTGCTCGTCGCCTCGGCCACCGCGTTCACGGTCGTGAAGCTCGTCGGCGCGGGGTACCTCGTGTGGCTCGGGGTCAGCCTGCTCCTCGAGCACCGCCGGTCGCCCGAGACGGTCCCCGGCGAAACGACGCCGGGCGAGCCGGCCCACCTCGCCCCGCGCACGATGCGGCGGGTGTTCACCGACGGCGTCATCGTCGAGGTCCTCAACCCCAAGGTCGCGGTCTTCTTCCTCGCCTTCCTCCCGCAGTTCGTCGACCCGTCCCGCGGCGACGCCCAGGCGCAGCTGCTCGTCCTCAGCGTCGTGTACCTCGTCATCGGGGTGCTCTCCGACGGCAGCTACGCCGTGCTCGGTGGGGCGGTGGCGGGTCTGTTCCGGCGTTCGCCCCAGGCGTGGCGAAGGACGAACCTCGCCGCGGGCCTCACCTATGTCGGCCTCGGCCTGGTGGCCGCCACCACCCACGTCCCGGCCAAGGACTGACGCTCGACCAGAGCCGGCGGGTCAGCGGTCGGGGAGGTCCGCCCAGACGGCGCTGAGGTGGTCGCGAAGGAGGCTCAGCTCCTCGAGGTGGGCGGCGGCGAGCTCGGCGACCTTCCGGTTCCCCTCGTCGGTGAGGGAGAGGCGGACGACCCGGTGGTCGTCGGGGTCGACCGACCGCTCGAGGAGCCCGGCCTCCACGGCGCGGTCGACGAGCTCGACGACGCTGTGGTGGCGCACGAGCAGATGGTCGGCGACCTCACGGATCGACGGCGGGCTGCCGTGGCCTCGCACCGCGAGGAGGAGCTGGTGCTGCGCCGGAGTGAGCCCGACCGACCGGGCATGAGAGGCGCTCCACCGCAGGAACCGGCGGAGGCCGTCACGGAAGGCGAGCAGCCGTCGGTAGTCGTCGTCGCTGAGACGCTCGGGCACCAGGCCTCCTTAGCACCCACCGGGCGATTGTCGGAGATGTCTCGCCTCCCGATAGTATCGCTCTCCGATGTTTCACTCGGAGTCCCGCCGCCTCGTCCTGTTGACCGCCATCGCCGCGGTGCTCGGCGTCGTGGGGGGCGGTGCGGCCTGGGTCCTCATCCACCTCATCGAGATGGTCACCGGGTTCGCGCTGTTCGGCGAGCTCGGCACGGGCGGTCACTCGATGGTCGACTTCGAGCCGGGTCCACGTCTGTTCGTCGCGGCCATCGGCGGTGCGTTCGCCATCAGCCTCATGGCCAAAGCGGCTCCCATCATCCGGGGGCACGGCATCCCCGAGGCGATGGAGGCGGTGCTCACCAAACAGAGTCGGGTCGCCCCCCGCACCGCGATCCTCAAGCCCCTCTCGGCCGCGCTCGCCATCGGCACCGGCGCCCCGTTCGGTGCCGAGGGGCCCATCATCGTCACCGGAGGATCGATCGGCTCGCTGCTCGGCCAGGTCATCCCGGTCACGCCGTCGGAGCGGAAGATCCTCCTCGCCTCTGGGGCGGCGGCGGGGATGGCCGCCACGTTCGGGGCACCCCTCGCGGCGGTGGTGCTGGCCATCGAGTTGCTGCTCTTCGAATTCTCGGCACGGGCCTTCGTGCCCCTCGTCGTGGCCACCTCCATCGCCGGGGGCATGCACGGCCTCCTCATCGGCGACGCACCGCTGTTCCACGTCCCGGCCCACGACTTCGCCGGGCTCGGCGTGCTCCCGGCGTTCGTCCTGCTCGGCCTCGGGTGTGGTCTCCTCGCCGCGACGATCACCAAGGGTCTCTTCGCGATCGAAGACCTCTACCGCCGCCTCCCCGTCGGCGAGTTCTGGCACCCGGCGATCGGCGCGGTCGGGTTCGCCACCGTCGGCCTCTTCCTCCCCCGGGTGCTGGGGGTGGGCTACGAGGTCATCGGCGACATCCTCTCGGATCGCCTGGCGGTCGGAACGGTCGCCGCGCTCGGCGTCGGGAAGCTCGTCGCCTGGTGGCTGGCACTCGGATCGGGCACCTCGGGCGGAACCCTCGCGCCGGTGCTGCTCGTCAGCGCGTCGTTCGGCACCGTGGCCGGCGCGGCGATCAACGAGGTGCTGCCGGGCCCCGACATCACGCCCGGTGCGTTCGCCGTCGTCGCCATGGCCGCGACGTTCGGTGCCGCGACGCAGGCCACGTTCACGAGCATCGTCTTCGTCTTCGAGTTGACCCGCGACTACGACGTCATGCTCCCGCTCATGCTCGCGAGCGTCGTCGCCGACCTCGTCTACTCGTCCCTGTGCGACGACAGCCTGATGACCGAGAAGCTGCGTCGGCGTGGCCTGCGCATCGGTCGGCACTACGGGGTCGACCCGTTCACGACGGTGCTCGTCGCGTCGATCATGACCACCGACGTGGAGACCCTCGACGTCACCGCCACCACCGGCGAGGCGCGCCGTCGACTCGCGTCGGGACACGGCGCGTTCCCGGTGGTCGCCGACGGACGGGTGGTCGGCATCGTGTCGCGTGGCGACCTGTTGCGGGAGACCTTCGGCGACGACGACCCGCTCGCCGAGCACATGAAGACCGACGTCGTCACCGTGCGCGCCGACGACTCGGCCGAGGTGGCGCTCCGGTCGATGGCCACCGAGCAGGTCGAACACCTCCCGGTCGTCGAGCGCGACGGGCACCTGGTGGGCATCTGCACGAGGAGCGACCTGCTCGGTGTCCGGCGCCGCCAGTTCGAGCTCGAGCGCGTCCAGCGAGGGTCGCCGCTCGTCGACGCGGTGCGACGCCCGCCCTGGCGGCGCATCCGCCGGGGGCACACGGCGCCCGGCTCTCAGGCGCCGAACACCTGACGCAACTCGATCGGGACCGGCACCTCGAGCTGGTCGAACGTGCAACTCGCCGCGTCCCGATCT
The DNA here is from genome assembly GCA_964488835.1 of uncultured Iamiaceae bacterium. Lineage (GTDB taxonomy): Bacteria > Actinomycetota > Acidimicrobiia > Acidimicrobiales > SKKL01 > SKKL01. Next base: position 4,090 of record CAZAVX010000074.1, read on the forward strand.
TCGCGCCAGCGGACGAGGTGGGTGGCGTGTCGGAACCGGGTGCCCTGCAGCTGGTCGTAGGCGACCTCGGCGACGAGCACCGGTTTCAGGGGCACGAACGTCTTGTCCTTGGCCGCGTTCCACCGGTTCTCGGTGCCGGGCCGCCGCTGCCCGCCCTCGCCGGTGGCGACACCCCCGACCCAGGGGTGCCGGCTCGGGTCGTGCTCGACGTAGGGAGCGAGCTTCGCGGCGAGCTGGGGCCGCTCGGCCGCCTTGAACGCGGAGGCACCGCCGACGAACTGGAGGAGCCCGTCGTCGTCGTAGAGGCCGAGGAGCAGCGACCCGACCCCGTCGCCGCTCTTGTGCACCCGGTAAGCGGCCACGACGCAGTCGGCGGTGCGCTTGTGCTTGACCTTGTACTGGGTGCGCTTTCCCTCGACGTAGGGATCGCCGACGGGCTTGGCGATGACCCCGTCGAGCCCGGCGCCCTCGAACCGGTCGAACCAGTCCCGCCCCACCTCCCGGTCGGTGGTGCCGGGCGTGAGGTGCACCGGCGCCTCGACGTCGGCGAGCGTCTCGCCGAGGATCAGTCGACGCTCACCGAAGGGGCGGGAGCGCAGGTCGTCGTCGCCGAGCGCGAGCAGGTCGAACGCGACGAACGACGCCGGGATCTCCTTCGACAACATCTGCACCCGGGACTCGGCGGGGTGCACACGGAGGAGCAGCGACTCGAACGCGAGACCCTCCTCGCTCGGGATGACGATCTCGCCGTCGACGACGCACCGGTCGGGGAGGTTCGCGCGGAGTGGGTCGAGCAGCTCGGGGAAGTAGCGGGTGAGGGGGCGCTCGTTGCGGCTGCCCAGCTCCACCTCGTCGCCGTCGCGGAACACGATGCACCGGAAGCCGTCCCACTTCGGTTCGAACCAGAGGTCGTCGCGGGCGGGGAGGTCGTCGACGGCCTTGGCGAGCATCGGGGAGACGGGAGGCATGACGGGGAGGTCCACAGGGTCAGGCTAGACATGACGCCGGTCACTACCGTGTGCGCATGAGCTGGACGCGAACCGAACGGATCACCGCCCGCGACGGCGGCACCTTCTCCGGCCACGTGGCCCTGCCCGCGAGCGGGATGGGTCCTGGCCTGTTGCTCATCCAGGAGATCGGCGGGGTGAACGGCTACCTCGAGGCGGTCGCCGACCGACTCGCCGACGCCGGGTACGTGGTGCTCGCACCGGACGCGTTCTGGCGGGTCCAGCCCGACTTCCGGGTCGAGGTCTTCACCGAGACGACCCTTCGCCAGTGCATGGGCGTCGCCGGCCAGTTCGACCAGGAGCAGGGGCTCGCCGACTTCGGTAGTGCGCTCGAGCACCTGCGCGAGTTGCCCGAGGTCGACGGGGGCGTCGGCGTCATCGGCTTCTGCTTCGGCGGCACCCAGGCGTTCCTCATGGCGGCGGAGTACGACCTCGACGTCGCCGTCTCGTACTACGGCAGCGGGGTCGCCGGGGCCCTCGACCGGGTCGGCGACATCGAGTGCCCCCTGCTGTTCCACTTCGGCGGCGCGGATCCCTTCATCGGGCCCGAGGCGCTGGAGGCGATCAAGGCGGCGACCGCGTCGATGGCCAACATCGAGATGCTCGTGCAGCCCGACGCCGGCCACGCCTTCGACAACCACGCCTCCGACCGCTACTGGGACCCCGACGCCGCCGCAGCCGCGTGGACCCGCACCATCGGCTTCCTCGCCGAGCACCTCCCTACCCACGCCTGACCCCGACGGGAGGCCGAGCGAGCGTCCGACTCAGAGCCGGCGGACAGTGGGGCGCCAGACGACCAGGCCGATGACGACGGTGATCGTGCACCCGATGGCGACGAGGGTGCCGGGCCCCGAGAGGACCGAGGTCGAGAGGGCGACCACGCCGGCCGCGAGGGGGTAGGAGCCCGCCATCGCGAAGGCGTTGCAGCCCATGACGCGGCCCATGTACTCGTCGGGCGTCTGCTCCTGGAGGATCGTGCGCTGGAGGGTCATGCTGAGCCCGCCCATCACGCCCCACATCGCCATCAGCGCGAGCGTGAGCCAGTACGAGCGGCTGAGGCCCATCAGCACGATGAGCGTGCCGAGGAACCCCGAGAGGGGGATGGCGAGCACGAGGCCCCGGCGGGCGAGGCTCCCACGGTTGGAGAGGTAGAGGGTCGTGCCGAACATGCCGACCGCCATCACCCCGAACACCGCCGAGGCGGCGAAGGCCTCCTTGCCGAGCGTCGTGCGCATGACGTCGGGGAGCACGAGCTGGACGACGCCCCACGAGCTGGAGGCGATGAAGCCGATGGCGAGGAGGCTCCGCAGCGGCTCGCGCCCGAGGGCGAACCGCATGCCCTCGACCGTCTCGCGGATGATGCGCCGTTCGGTGGTGGACGGCGGACGGGCGGGCAGGCGGACCCCCGCCATGCCGAGCGCGGCGAGGAGGGAGATGCCGGCGAGCACCGCCATCGCCCCGCCCGTGCCCGCGAGGGCGATCGTGGCGCCGCCGAGCAGCGAGCCGGTGAGCAGGGCGATGTTCATGCTCATCCCCTGGAGGCCCACCCCGGTGAGGAGACGGTCGGGTGGGACGATCGAGGGCACGATCGCGAAGAGGGCGGGGGAGATCATGGCGAAGGTGGCGCCGGCGCACAGCGCGGCTCCTGCGGTGATCCACACCGAGACCACGCCGGTCCAGATCGTGACGGCGAGGACGGCGAGCACGCCCGCCATGACGACGCTGCCGGTGACGATGAGCCGGATCCGGTCGAGCTGGTCGGACAGGGCACCGGCGGGGAGCGTGACCACTGCGGCGGGGACCCCGAGAGCGAGGCCGACGAGGCCCACCGCCGGGCTCCAGTCGGTGAGGTCGAGGGTCAGCCAGACGAGCGCGAACCGCAGCGTGCCGTTGCACAGCCCCACCGCGAGCTGGGAGAACCAGTAGCGGCGGAACGACGGGAGCGCGAAGACCTCGACGATGGGACTGCGGGCCGGAGGCGCCGACTCCGACCGGTCGAGGGGTGTCGTCATCGCGCGGACACTATCCCCGCGTCTCCCGGCGCTCCCGGAAGTTCGTCCCGCTGTCGTCGCCTTCCGGCGCGCGGACCGCGACGGGTAGCCTGCCCACCATGTCGGAGATCCCCCTCAGCGAGCGCATCGAGCAGCTCCGCAAGCGCAAGGAAGAGGCCCGCAACGCCGGGTCGGAGCGGTCGGTCGAGCGGCAGCGGGCCAAGGGCAAGATGCTCGCTCGCGAGCGCATCGAGTACCTGCTCGACGAGGGATCGTTCCACGAGCTCGACATGCTGGCCCGTCACCGGGCGTTCAACAGCGGCATCGAGGAGCGCCCCTACACCGACGGGGTCATCACCGGCTGGGGCACCATCGACGGCCGCAAGGTCTTCGTCTTCTCCCAGGACTTCACGGTGTTCGGCGGGGCGCTCGGCGAGGTGTTCGCCGAGAAGATCCACAAGCTGATGGACATGGCCCTGTCGGTCGGCGCGCCGGTCATCGGCCTCAACGACGGCGCCGGCGCCCGCATCCAGGAGGGCGTCGTCTCCCTCGACAGCTACGGCGGCATCTTCTGGCGCAACGTCCAGGCGTCGGGCGTCGTCCCCCAGATCTCGGTGATCCTCGGCCCCTGCGCCGGCGGCGCCGTCTACAGCCCGGCGATGACCGACTTCATCTTCATGGTGCGCGAGAGCTCGCACATGTTCATCACCGGTCCCGACGTCGTGAAGACGGTCACCGGTGAGGAGGTCACCCTCGAGGAGCTCGGCGGCGCCCAGAGCCACGCCTCGAAGTCCGGCGTCGCGACGTTCGTGTTCGACGACGAGAAGACCTGCCTCGACGAGGTGCGCTTCCTCTTCAGCTACCTCCCGTCGAACAACCTCGAGGAGCCCCCGGCGTTCGAGGCCACCGACGACCCCGAGCGGCTCTGCCCCGAGCTCGTCGACCTCATGCCGGCCAGCCCGAACCTGCCCTACGACATGGTGAAGGTCATCGAGTCGGTCGTCGACGACGGCGAGTTCTTCGAGTACTTCCCGCACTGGGCCCGCAGCATCGTGTGCGGGTTCGCCCGCCTGAACGGCCGGCCCGTCGGTGTCGTCGGCAACCAGCCGATGGTGCTCGCCGGCGTGCTCGACATCGAGTCGTCGGAGAAGGCGGCCCGCTTCGTCCGCACCTGCGATGCCTTCAACATCCCGATCGTCACCTTCGTCGACGTGCCCGGCTTCCTGCCCGGTGTCGACCAGGAGTACGGCGGCATCATCCGCCACGGGGCCAAGCTGCTCTACGCGTACTGCGAGGCCACGGTGCCGATGATCCAGGTCATCACCCGCAAGGCCTACGGCGGCGCGTACGTCGTCATGAGCTCGAAGTCGATCGGCGCCGACCTCGCCTTCGCGTGGCCCTCCGCCGAGCTCGCCGTGATGGGCCCGCAGGGCGCGGTCGAGATCGTCTACCGGCGCGAGCTCCAGCAGGCCGCCGACCCCGAAGCCCGCCGGGCCGAGCTGGTCGACGAGTACATCGAGCGCTACGCGAACCCCTACGTCGCGGCCGAGCGCGGGTATGTCGACGACGTCATCGAGCCCCAGGAGACCCGGCTCAAGCTCATCGCCGGGCTCGAGATGCTGCGCTCGAAGCGTGAGGAGCTGCCGAAGCGCAAGCACGGGAACGTGCCGCTGTGACCTCTCCCGAGGGGCGCGACGTGCAGATCGCCAAGGGCCCGGTCCCCGATCCCGAGGAGCTGGCGGCCATCGTCGCCGCGGTCGACGTGGTGCTGTCGTCGGGGGCGAGCGCGCCCGACACCGAGCCTCCGGTGCCGCGCTGGCGGTTCTCCGGGCGTTGGTGGTCGCGCCCGGTGGCGGCCCGGCGCGACCGACCCTCGGCGCTCTGATCACGGCATCCTGAGGTGATGGAGCTCACCACCGTCGCCGACGACGAAGCCGTCTTCCACGAGGGCACCACCGTTCACCGGGTCGACGGGCTGAGCCCCGACACCGCGTACGACCTCCACGGGCACGCCTTCCGCACCCTGCCCCGACCCGGCGAGCTGCTCTGCCGGTTCGCCACGGTCAACGACGTGCACTTCGGCGAGATCGAGGCGGGCATCATCAGCGGCGTCGAGACGACGGTGTTCCGTGCACCGGAGGGCGCGCCGCCCTACCCCGAGACGATGAACGCCGGGGCGATCGCCGAGATGCAGGGCATCGACCCCGCAGTCGTGCTCGTGAAGGGCGACCTCACGAGCGAGGGCACGCGGGAGGAGTACGGGCAGTTCCTCGCGTTCTACGGCGACGCGTTCGGCGACCGCCTCCGCTACATCCGCGGCAACCACGACGCGTACCTCGGCCAGGACTTCTTCCCGTCCGACCCCGTTCGCGTCGACCTGCCGGGCGTGCGCCTCCTCATGATCGACACCACCGAGCCCTACCGCGCCGGCGGCGGCCTCGACGCCGAGAAGCTCACGTGGCTCGACGACAACGCCGCGGGTGCCGACGTGCCGGTCCTCGTGTTCGGTCACCACCACCCGTGGGCGCCAGGGTCGCGCTCTCGATCGGTCGACTACTTCGGCATCGACCCCGACTCCTCCGAGGCCCTCGTCGAGGTGGTCGCACGGCGACCGGAGATCTGCGGGTACTTCGCCGGCCACACCCACCGCAACCGGGTGCGTCGCTTCGAGGCCACCGGCGAGGTGCCCTGGGTGGAGGTCGCGTGCGTGAAGGACTTCCCGGGCACCTGGGCCGAGTACCGGGTGTTCGAGGGCGGCATCCTCCAGATCCACCGGCGCATCTCCACCCCCGAGGCGCTCGAGTGGTCCGAGACCTGTCGCGGTCTCTACGAAGGCGTGCTCGACTACCCGGCCTACGCGCTCGGCACCCTCGCCGACCGGTGTTTCCCGGTGTGGCCGCGCCGATGACCGAGCGGGTGTCCGAGCATGTGCCGGCCGAGCGTGGGCCGCTCGCCGACCTGCGGGTCGTCGACCTCGCGACGGTGCTCGCGGGGCCGGGCTGCGCCCGCTACCTCGCCGACTTCGGCGCCGATGTCATCAAGGTCGAACGGCCCGACGGGGGCGACACCACGCGGTCGATGGGGTGGCGCGACCCAGACGACGACGTGACGTACTGGTGGAAGCTGTGCGGGCGCGGGAAGCGCAGCGTCGTGCTCGACCTGAAGTCCGAGTCGGGTCGCCAGGCGCTCCACGCCTTGATCGACACCGCCGACGTGGTGGTCGAGAACTTCCGGCCCGGCAAGCTCGAAGCGCTCGGGTTCGTGCCCGACGAGATGATCGCCCGCAACCCGAAGCTCGTCGTCACCCGCGTCTCGGGCTTCGGCCAGGACGGTCCCTACGCGCAGCGGCCCGGCTTCGCGACCCTCGCCGAGGCCATGTCGGGGTTCGCCGCGATCAACGGCGAGGTCGACGGCCCGCCGCTGCTGCCCCCGATCGCTCTCACCGACGAGGTGGCGGCGCTCGTCGCCGCCTTCGCGACGATGGTCGCCCTCCACTCGGGGGTCGGTCAGGTCGTCGACGTCAACCTCCTCGAGTCGATGTTCCAGCTGATGGGGCCGCTGTTCTCGGTGTACGCCGGAACGGGCGAGCTGCCACGACGCCTCGGCTCGGGCATCCCCTACACCGTCCCCCGGTCCACCTACCGCACCGCCGACGGCAAGTGGGTGGCCGTCAGCACGTCGGCGGAGTCGGTGGCCCGTCGGGTCATGGAGCTCGTCGGCGCGGGCGACGACCCACGCTTCGCGACCTTCGAGGGGCGAGTCGCCCACCGCGACGAGGTCGACGAGGTGGTCGCGACCTGGATCGGCGCCCGGCCCCTCGTCGAGGTGCTCGCCGCGTTCGAGGCCGCCGAGGCCGCCGCGGCACCCGTCTACACGATGGCCGACATCGCCAGGGACCCGCACTACCGGGCCCGCGGCACCGTCGTCGAGCTCGACGGCGTGCCGATGCAGGGCCTCGTCGCCCGGCTCTCCGCCACCCCCGGGCGGGTCGACCGGCCCGCCCGCCCGCTCGGGGCCGACACCGACGCGGTGCTCGAGGAGTTGGAGGACGAGGCGCCGGGTCAGGCCTGATCGGGACGCGGCGCCGGGGTCAGCGTCGTCAGCTCGGTGTCGACGTCGACCTCGATGTCGAAGGAGACGTTGGCCCGCCGCCCGCCACCGCTCGCCCGCATCCGCACGCCGCCCGTGGCCGTGTAGTCGAGCAGCGGCACGGTGCCGCCGCGCAGCCAGGTGACCGTGCCGGTCAGGTACACCTCACCGCCGGTGACCTCGTACATCGCGCCGAGGGTGGCGTAGGCCTTCGGGCGGAAGCTCATGCGGCCCTCCATCGACGCGACGATCCGGTCGTCGTCGATCGAGGTGATCCGCAGCTCGGTGATGGCACGGGCGGCGAGCCCGTCGCCCGCGTCGATGTCGAGCTCCTCGGCGATGCGCCAGGTGGCACCGACACCGACCGCGTCGGTGGGGAGGGGCATCGTGCTCTCGCGGATGCCGACGGCCGACTCCTCGGCGCCCTGGGCGACGGCGAGATCGCGCAAGGTGACGGTGTCGCCGACGAGGACGGCCGTGTCGGTGAGGACGCTGCGGTACACCGCCCCACCCCCCTCGGTGGGGTCGGCGCCGGGGATGGGCGGCAGGGCGCGGGGCGTGCCGCCGGCGGTCCACTGCAGGTCGACCAGCTCGTGACGGCTCGTGATGCGGTCGTCGGCCACCGACTCGACCGTGATGCGCTCGTCGATGGTGAACGACGGGGTGGGGATCGTCTCGCGGTCGCCATCGGCGGTGACCGTCATCGAGAGCCGGATCGCACCGCGGTGTTCCTGGACGGTACCGGCGGTGGGCTCGAGGCGCAGCGGTTCGCGTGGCTCGGCGCCGGGGTCGACGAGCTGCATCCGAGAGCCGTCGCCGAGCTCGACCACCGTGGGGTCGTCGGCGGGCAGGGTGAGGCTCGAACGCTCCCCGCCCGCCAGCGGGGCCAACGTCGGCGGGGGAGTGGTGTCCCCGGCGCACCCCGCGAGGAGCGCGCTGCTCAGCGTGCAGATCGTGATGACCGCCGACCGCCTGACCATGCCGGGGAAAGTACTTCTTGGGGTGGGTCAGGTGCTGCGAAGGGCGGCGCGGCGGCGCTTCGGGGTAGGTTCGGCGAATGTCACGCGCACTGGTACTGGGTGGAGGCGGGCCGGTCGGCATCGCCTGGCAGGCAGGGCTCGCGGTCGGTCTGGCTGGTGCCGGGATCGATCTCGACTCCGCCGACTACGTGGTCGGCACCTCGGCCGGGTCGAACGTCGGGGCCCGGCTGACCCGGGGTGACGACCTCAGCGCCATCGTCGACGTCGCCGCGCTCCGCCGGGTGAACGAGCACACCGACGAGGGTTCGGGCGAGTCGGCGATGGCCGGGCGGCTCGAGGCCCTGCTCACCGCGCGCATGGAGGCCGCGGCGCTCGAGGACGAGGAGGCGGCCCTCGCCCACATCGGATCGTTCTCCCTCTCGGCCGAGGTCGGCCCCGAGGAGCGGTTCCTCGCCCTCTTCGACAACTTCGCCGACACCCCGTGGCCCGAGCGGTTCGCGTGCACCGCGATCGACGCCATCTCGGGCGAGTTCGTCGTGTGGGACGGCGCCGCGGGGGTGCCGCTGCAGGCCGCCGTCGCGTCGAGTTGCAGCGTGCCGGGGATCTTCCCGCCGATCACGATCGAGGGGCGCCGCTACTACGACGGCGGGCTCCGCACCCCGACCAACGCCGACCTCGCCGCGGGGCACGACGCCGTCGTCGTCGTGTCGTGCATGTCGCGCGACCTGCCGGGCTCCACCCTCGTCGCCGAGGTCGAGGCGCTGCGGTCCGGCGGCGCTGCCGTCGAGCTGGTCGAGCCTGATACCCGGTTCCTCGAGCTGTCCGGCCACGGCATGTACCTGATGGATCCAGGCCGGGCTCCCGACGCCTACGAGGCCGGTCGCGAGCTCGGCGCGCGCGACGCCGAGCGCCTCGGCCAGATCTGGAGCTGACCGACGTCGCAGGCGCGCCGGTCCGGGTCAGGGTGGGCTCGCCCTCACCAGCCGGTCGGCTGGGTCCTCGGAGGTGATCAGGACCCGCGCGATGTCGCCGAGGTCGAGGTGGGTGGAGACGCCGAGCCGGGTGGGGCGAGCGGTGCTCGGCCTCCACGAGCCCGCTTCGAACCACTGGCCGGCGTGGTCGACCACCCAGACCCGGTAGCGATCGCGGCGGGGCATCTCGGTGAGGTCGACGTGGAGGTAGGTGCCCCACGCACGGGGGTCCGCGGCGAGCGCCCCTTCGACGTCCGCGGCCCGGTCGACGACCAGCTCGACGCGGTCCCGGTCGACCGGCTCCGTGCTCGTCGATCCGTCGATCAGCACCGCCACGGCGACGGCCACCAGCGCGATCAGCGCGGCCGCGCCCGCTCCGGCACGCCACCACCGCCGGCTGCGCTGGAGCCGATCGAGGTCGGCTCGGGCCCGAGCCACCACGGCGTCGGCACGGCCCGCCGGCATCGGCTCGAGATCCTCGACGCCGATCTGGGCGAGCCGGCCGGGCAGCCCGGCGAGGCCCACCAGCTCGTCGCGACAGGGCTCGCACGCCTCGAGGTGAGCGTCGAAGGCCGCGCGGTCTGCCGGACTCAGCCCGCCGAGCACGTAGGCACCCACCAGTTCGTGCAGCTCGTCGTGATCGCTCATCACCACACCTCCCGTGCTTGTAGCTCGCTCTTCAGCGAGCGCAGCGCGTGGTAGCAGCGGGACTTCACGGTCCCCTCGGGGATGCCGAGGGCGACCGCGGCCTCCTTCACCGACCGGCCCCGGTAGTACACCTCGACGATCACCGCGAGATGATCGGGTGAGAGGGCGAGGAGGGCGTCGTGCACGAGCGAGGCCTCGACGACCCGGTCGAGCTCGCGCTCGTCGGCTGGCGAGGCGGTCCGGCGGTCGGCCTCCGGGACCACCCGGAGGATCCGCCGCCGGCGGCGGTGCAGGTCGACCGCCACGTTCCTCGCGATGCCGAACAACCACGCCCGTTCGCTGCCCCGCGTCGAGTCGTACTGGTGGTGCTTCCGCCACGCCCGCACCAAGGTCTCCTGCACGATCTCCTCGGCCTCGGCCGGATCGGCGACACGCCGGCGCGCCCACGCGAGCAGGGCCGGCGCGTGCTCGTCGTGCAGGGCACGGACGGCGTCGTCGAACGCGGCCTCGTCCACCGGACTAGGACACCACGATCGTGCCGGTCATGCTCGGGTGGAGGGTGCAGCGGTACTCGTAGGTGCCGGGCTCGTCGAAGGTGATCGACACCGATCCGCCGGGAGGGAGCGACTCGTCGAATTCGAGCGGCCCGCTCGTCGAGGTCACGGTGTGGGGCAGGTCGCTCTCGCTGTCCCAGCGCACGGTGTCGCCTGCCGAGATCTCGAGGGTGGCAGGGTCGAACGACATCTCGACCACGACGACGACCTCACCCTGCCCGCTCGCCCCCTCGCCTTGGCCGTCGCCGGCGGCGGTGGTCTCGGTGGTGGCGTCGGACGGCGCGTCGGGTTCGGCGGCGGTGGTCTCGGTGGTGGCATCGGACGGCGCGTCGGGTTCGGCGGTGTCCGAGTCGTCGTCACCGCAGGCGGCGAGGACGAGGACGGCCGCCGCGAGGACGGCGAGCAGACGGGTGCGCATGGGTGGCTCCTCCCGGATGTCGGTCGCCAGGTGATACGCACCCGGCGACCGATCGGTTCACCGGGCGGCCGACGGCGCGGTGCGCATCCGCAACACGACGACGCTCGCCACGAGACCGACGAGCGCGAGGACCGCGAGCACCGCGAGCCCGTCGGAGGCCGAGCCGACGAACGCGGCCGGTGACCCGACGCGCTCCCCGAGACCGAGCGTCCGTCCGAACGACTCGAACGCCCACCGG
>CAZAVX010000075.1:0-14969 GCA_964488835.1 uncultured Iamiaceae bacterium
CTTCTCGTCGGTGAGCGTCGTCACCAACTCGCTCCGGCTGCGCAGGGTGCGCTGAGGCCGCGTCGCTCGCTCGCGCGCTCTGGCCACCTCGCCGGCCGGAGCCCACACGCGGTGGTGCCGAACGGTTCGACCGTTCGGCACCACCGGGGGTTGGGGGTAGGTGAGGGTGAGTGGGTGTGCCGGCGGCTCAGCCGCGGCGGCGCTCGGTGACGGCCGCGGTGCCGACGAGGCGGAGGCTGAGGCCGGTCACCGCGAGGGTCACGCCGAGGAACGTGAGGAGCAGCGTCGAGCCGCTGCCCGTCCTCGGAAGCGTGGCGCCCACGCCGCTGGCGGAGTGCACGCCCGCCGAGGCGCTCGAGACCCCCGCCGGCGACGAGGTCGGCAGGGCCTCGCCGGGCAGGGACTCACCCGGGTCGCTCGGTTCGACGGTCTCCGGGCCGACCGGCTCGTCGCTCCCGCCGGACGGGTCGTCCCCCGTCGACGGCTCGTCGGCGGTCGGCTGCTGGGGACCGGGTCCGGGCTCGGGAGCGGCCACCGCCTGGAGGGTGGTGCGGGCGCTGGCGACGAACGCCGCGGGGTAGACGACGGCGACGGTCTGACGACCCGGGGCGTCGAAGAGGGTGCCGGGCTGGAGGATGACGAGGCCCTGGACCGTGATCTCGACCGTGCCCGGCCCGTCGACCTGGAGGTAGAAGGGCTCGCCGATCTCGATCTCGGTGATCGGTTCGGCATCGCCGTTGGTGGCGGTCGCGCCGGTGACGGTCAGGGTGAGCGGCAATCCTGCGTCGTTGCCCGTGGCGACGAACGGCCCCACCGATCCGACGTTGCCGACCATGGGCCCGGTGATGGCCAGGTTCGGGGAGAACGCGGGGGCCGACCAGGTCGGCAGCTGCTCGAGGATCGTCTGGTAGAGCTCGATCGTCTGCGCATCGTTCACCGGGTCGGGGTTGCCACCGTGCGGCTCGACCTTGAGGTCGAAGCCGTCGGACACGTGCCAGAGGGCGGCCTGGACCGCGGCGACGTGGTAGGGGTTGCCGGGCTCCATGAGCGCCGGGGCGTTCGTCAGGATCGCCCGGATCTGGGCCCACTGCTGGGGGGTGAGCGGTGGGGTGACCTCCGAGATCGGGGTCTCGCTCACCTGGTTTCCGGGGGCGATCGGGGTGTTGATGTCGACGCACAGCACCTCGACCTCGTTCCCGTCTGCGTCGAGGAGCACGATCACCCCGACGCCGACGGGCTGGTCGTCGGCGCCGTAGATCGTCGACAGGTGGCGGATCTCGTTCGACATCACGCCGTCGGAGTCCGCGTGGGCGGGGGACGCGGTGAGGAGCAGTGCGATCAGGCTCGCGAGGGCCAGGAGCGCCACCCGCGGGGACGGGTGCCGCCTGGTACCGAGCGAGCGGTCCGTGGGTGTGGTGGTCTCAGTCATGTCCGATGCATCGGGCGGTGATTCTCAACGTTCGCTCAACATCTCGTGGGCGGCTCTGCGAGGTGCTCGACGAGCCGCTCGATGCCCCACGCGGTCTCGGGGAGGGGGTGGAGCTCGAGGTCCATCTCGACCACCTTCATCAGCTCGCTCGCACTGCGTCGGGCCACCGGGCCCGGTGCGGCGGCGAGCAGCAGGGAGTCCTCCATCGCCCGCGGCCACCCGGCGAACACCCGTCGGAGGGCCGCACCGGCGGCGACCCGGCGGGCGAGCCGGTCGACGACGTCGCCGACCTCGACGAGGCGCGCCGCGAGCACCGTCCACGGGTCGGGATCGCCGGCTGTCGCGAGGTCGAGCTGCTCGAGATGCTCACGGAGGCGGAGGACGAAGTACCTCGGCGTGGGGTGACGGGTGAGCGGATCGAGGTCGCACGAGCGGGGGCGGGCCTCGGCGTTGGCGACCCACGACGCGGCATACCGCGAGGCGACGTCGAGGGAGTCGACGAGCATCGCGTGGTCGTGGTCGAGGACCGAGACGAGGGCCCTGAGGTCGTCGAGGCCCTCCGCGATGGTCCACCGCTGGTTGCTGCGGGTGGCGGCGAGGGCTTCGACGGCCAGGCCCAACTCGTCGGGTCGACGGTCGATGACGGCCTGGACGACCTCGGCACAGGTCGGGTCCCACCACTCGTCGTCGATGAGCGGCATCCGGGCGACGGTGGCGTCGCGCCACCGGCCCATGAGCGACTCGGGGGTCATGGCGCCGCCTCGACGAGCACCTCGAGCCAGCCCAGCAACGGTGCGAGCCAGGCGTGTCCCGGCCGGCAGTGGCACTCGTGGCGCGTCCACCAGTGGGGGACCTCGACCTCAGCGGCCCGGACGAGCAGTTCGGTGCTGTTGAGCACCGCCGCGTCGGTGACGCTCGGCCGGGCCCGGGCGACGCGGAACCTCGGGGCACCGTGGAGGACCGCCGCCCGCCACCCGAGGAGGACCCTCGTGACGAGGCTCGACGAGTGCGAGGCTCGGAGGGTGGGGCGCGGGGCGGCGAGACGGAGCGAGCGTTCGACGACCGGGGTGGAGCGAGGCGTGACGAGCAGGTCCCGGCCGTGTCGCCACGCCGTCGCGACCGCGCTGCCGGCGCCGTCGGGCTCGAGGGCCGCAGCCCGACCGAGCAGCTCCGCCTGGCGCGTGAACGCCGCCGAGACGAGCGAGCGGAACACCTCGTGCCGATCGTCGGCCGGGACGTCGAGGGGCCGTACCCGGGAGAGCTCCTCCTCGAAGAGGTCCATGCGGAGACGGGCGAGCCGGCTCGACTCGCCGCAGCGATGGGCGGCCCGCCCGACCGGGGTGTCGACGACCCAGCGTCGACACCCCGGCTCGTGGCACTGCTGCAGCTGATCGTCGAGTGCGGTGGTGAGGACCTGTCGGTCGCCCGGTGCCGACTCGAACGCGTTCATCGGACCTTCACCGGCCGGCGCGTGAGGAAGCGGAGCATCCCCCCGGTGGCGAGCAGGCCACCCGCGACGAGGAGGAGGGCGACGACGCCACCGAGGCCCGTGCGGGGGAGCATGCCGCTCGGCACCCCGAGGGGGCCCGAGGACGAGGCCGACGCACTGCTGGGCGAGGCCGACCCACCCGGGCCGGCTGCCGTCTCGCTGGTGTCGGACCCGGTGCCGTCGCCCGCATCACGGGAACCGCCGTTGCCGCCGTTCCCGCCGGGGCCGTTCCCGCCGGGGCGGCCGTGGTCACCGTTGCCGGGGCGGTTCCCGTCGGGGCCGTCACCGTCGTCGACGCCGCCGTTCCCGTCACCCGGGGTGGTTCGGGCGGGGCAGCCGTCGGGGAGCGGCACACCGAGCGCGACGTCGAGACACACCTCCCCGCGCAGCCCGAGCACGCCGACGTCGGCTTGCGTGCTCGCGGCGACCCCGCGCGGCCCGACACCCGCCTCGGTGCCGAGCGCGACGTCGACGAGCGGCTGACCGCCGGACGGCGTGTCGACGGTCACCCGAGCGTCGACGTCGAGGCCCAGGGTTCCGGCGTCGTGGCCGAGGCCGGCTGTCACGCCGGCGCTCGCCGAGCCGATCCGGGCGTCGACCTCGACCTCGAGCCCCGGGCCCGGCTGAGGCCGGACGCCGACGTCGACGGCAGCGGGACCGACGCCGACACCGGCTTCGAGCCCCTGGGACGAGGCGTCGAGCTCGACGCCGACCGAGCTGGTGCCGCTGCCGGTGCCGAGCAGCCCGAGGTCGACCTGGATGCCGTCGGGTCCGATGCCGACGCCTGCGCCGGCGATCGGGCCGAGGTCCACCCCGGCCTGGGCTCCGCCGGCGCCGATCCCGAGCGAGATCGGGCCCGAGCCGTTGCCACCGCCGAGCCCACCGAGCAGACCGCCGACGAGGTCGTCGAGCGGGCCGGCGTGGGCGGGAGAGGCCCCCGTCATCGAGAGGGCGAATGCGAGCGCCGCAGCGACGACCAGGCGACGAGCTCGCGTGATCGGGGTGCGGGGCGTGGGGGGTGTGGTGTTGGTCATGATGGGTCGATCGGCCCCCGATCCTCAACGGACGCTCAACGGGAGCTGTCTGCCGACCGGTTCTGGCAGTAGTTGCACTTAAGTCCTCGCGAGCGGCGGCCGAAGGATGAGGATGGTCACAGCCGGGGGCCACCACGAAGGCCCGGTCGCCTCCCCCGTTCACCACCCCCAGATGCTCCCCCCTACGTCCTCCACCGAGGCACGTACGTCGACGGCGCCGAGCGTCGCCAGCGACATCCTCTCCGATCTCCTGCACGAGATCGCTGGCGCCACTCACACCATCGTCGGGTACGCGGACCTCCTCGACTCCTCGGACGACCTCGCGGCCATCCGTCGCCACGTCGTGCCGATCCGACAGATCGCGCAGCGGCTGAACCGGATCGCATCCGGGGTGGCCTACTCGCACTCGGACGAGCCCGTTCCCGTCGAACCACTGCACCTCGACGAGGTCGTCACCGAGCTCGTCGACCGGCGCCGGACCGATCTCGCCGGCCGCGGTATGGAGGTGCGGAACCGTCTGGCGAACGTCCCCCTCGTCCTCGCCGACCGCGAGCGTCTCGAGCGTGCCCTCGACGTCGTGCTCGACCACGCGCTCGGGCACGGGCCCCGTGGCCTGGGCTTCGTCGCCTTCGCCGAGGTGGGCCCGAGCCAGGTGACGTTCCTGCTCAGCGTTCCCGGGGTCGACCTCGACCGACTGACCCGTCGCCTCGTCGTGCACCTCACCAGCCGGGCCGGTGGTACGGCGACGTTCGGTCGTCAGGACGACGCCCCGGTCGTCGAGATCCGACTTCCCCGAGCCGTCAACGACGAGGACGCGCCGCCCTCGCCGAGGATCCTCCACGTGGACGACGACGCGCCGACCCGAGATCTCGTCGATGCCGTCCTCACGGCCGAGTCGATGGTCGTGATCCCCGCTCGCGATCTCGACGAGGCGCGGCGTGTGCTGGCCACCGAGTCGGTCGACCTGCTCCTGGTCGACCAGCGACTCGGCGACGAGCGGGGGATCGACCTCGTGCGGTCGATCCGCTCCCACCCTGACCGGGCCTCGCTCCCGGTGGTGGTGATGAGCGCCGAGACCGATCCGGACTTCGAGCGCGAGGTCGAGGCGCTCGGGGCGCAGGTGATCCGCAAGCCGGTCGCGAACGACGAGCTGGTCGTCGTGGTCCTCCGGACCATGTCGGCCTACTACTGAGGCGCAGGGCAGGCGATCGTGCTCGACCACCGACGTGACGACGATCCGAGGACCGCTGCGGTGGTCGCGCGGCTCGCCGGGGCGCTCGCGCCGGACGGGCCGGTCGCGTGGTGGATCGTCGACCCCGACTGGACCGAGCTCCAGGCGAGGGGCGGGAACACCGACGTCCTCTTCGAGCTCGGTCCCCTCGACGGGGCCGACGGCATCTACCGGCGGATCCCCGCCGCCGACCGGGCCGCGCTGATGGACCTCCCCGGCACGGGTCGGGTGCTCCCGAGGTGCCGGGTCGTCCGTACGGACGGGTCGGTCCGCGTCGTCGCCGTCGCCGCCCGGGAGATGGGTTCCCGGTCCCTGGCCTACCTCGCCCTCGACATGACCGACCAGGCACGGGTCGAGCTCGATCGCGAGGCCACCGAGCAGTTGCGCGCCGCCGAGCTCGAGCACCTGCAGGGCGTCCTCGCCGCGCACGACGCCGCCCTCGACGAGGCCGCGGCGCGGATCGAACAGCTCAGGGCCGACCTCGAGCAGCAGGAGATCGATCTCGCGCTCGAACGTCGGGCCCGGCGCCACGCCGACGAGCGGGTGGCCCGCCAGGACGAGGCCCTCGCCCGGGTGGTCCACGACCTCCGCGCCCCGCTCAACACCATCTCCGGCTTCGCGGACCTCCTCGGGCGCGACGAGCTCGATCCCGAGCGCTCCCGGTGGCTCGACCACATCCGCTCGGCGGCGTCGCACCTCCTGGACACGTCCGAGCTGCTCCTGCAGCTCGTGGCCGCCAGCGGGCGCCGGACCGCGGTCGAGGTCGAGGAGCTGGCGCTCGCGCCGCTGGTGGCGCAGGCCCTGACCGTCGTCGGGCACCCCGCATCCGAACGGGAGGTCACGCTCGACGCCCAGGTGCCGGACACGGTGCGGGTGCTCGCCGACCGACGCCTCCTCTCCCAGGTGCTGGCGAACCTGCTCGGCAATGCGATCGACCACACCCCGGCGGGGGGACGGGTGACCGTCACCACCGAGGACTCGGGCACGTTCATCACGCTCCTGGTCGCCGACACCGGGCCCGGGATCCCCGCCGAGGCGCTCGGGAACCTGTTCGAGCCCTTCCGGCGCGCCGGCGATGACCGGGAGCGCACCACGGGCGCTGGCCTCGGGCTCGCGATCTGCCGCGAGCACGTCGAGGCGATGCACGGGTCGATCGGTGCGCTGAACGCCGCGGGAGGAGGTGCGTGCTTCTGGGTCGACCTTCCCTCCACCGTGCGTCCTCCGGCGGGTGCACCGCTCGTGCTCGTCGGCACCCGCGACCGCGCCACCGGTGAGCTCGTCGGCGTGGCGCTGCGTGACCGGGCCGCCGTGCGCATCCTGCGCACCCGCCACGCGCTCGTGCACGCGGCGACCGTCGACATGCCCGACGCGGTGTTCCTCACCGAGGACCTGGGCCACGGCGAGGCGCTGGCCGACCTCGCCGCCGAGTTGCGCGCCTCGGAAGCCGCGCCGTCCGTCGCGTTGTTCACCACCGGCGCGAACGATCTCGTCCTCGACGGCGTGACCGTCGTCGTCCCCCTCCCCGCGACTCCGGAGCGGATCCGGGCTGCGGCCGATGCAGTGACGAGGGCGAGGGGGTGACCATGTGGCACGGGCGTGACGACGATCGCGGGGCCGCTCTCGTCGAGACGGCCATCGTGCTGAACCTGCTGATGCTGCTCGTCATCGGCACGCTCTGCTTCGGCATCCTGCTCGGCTACCAGCAGAAGCTCGTCCACGCCACCGCCGACGCGGCGCGCGTCGTCGCCGTGACCCCGCGCCTCGAGGAACAACCGGCGAAGGCGATCGCCGCGATCGATCGGGCGCTCGACGGCACCGACCGGTCGTGCTCCGACCCCGCTCTCACCTGCACGGTCAGCCCGCCGGCGCCCTGTGAGAACGACCCCACCGCGACGTGCCGGAGGATCCGGGTCGAGCACGATCACGTCGTCGACCCGGTGGTGTCGCGGGTCCCGCTGATCGCCGCGATCCTGCCCGAGCGGTCCGCCGCCGAGGTGGTCGTCGTCGTGGAGGTGGGCGGATGAGCTGGCGCCGCGCCGATCTCGAGCGGGGCATCGCCGTCGTCCTCGTCGTCGTCCTGATCAACGCCGTGCTCGTCGGCACCGCGTTCGCGGTCGACCTCGGCCGCCTCTGGGTCGTCGACCGCTCGCTCCAGCGGGCGAGCGACGTCGCCGCCCTCGACGCGGCGCGCTTCCTCTCCCGCCCCTACGCCACCCCCGAGGAGCTCCACCACCGGGTGGTCGATGCGGCGGTGCAGTCCGCAGCGCGCAACGGGTACGAGATCGATCCGTCCCAGGTCGAGCTCGGCCACTTCGTCGACGACGAGTGGATCCCGGTCGCGATCGGCGGGCCGGACTGGCCGCCCACCGCCGTGTCGGTGGAGGTCGGCTCGACCACGCACTGGCTGTTCCGACCGGGCTCGGCGGCGCGTGAGCGCGCGGCGGTCGCGGCGACCGGGAGCACGGCGACGATCGCCGTGGGCTCCGACCTCGTCGACCTCGCCTCGACCCGCTCCGATCTCCTGAACGCCGTGTTCGGAGGACTGATCGGCCCGGGCGCGGGCGCGGAGCTGACCGCGGTCGGTTGGAGCGCGCTCGCGCTGACCTCGGTGTCGCTCGAGCGCCTCGTCGCCCAGGCGGACGTGCTCGGGATGCCGGACTACCTCCGCTCCGAGCTGCCCTACGCCGAGCACCTGCGGGTGCTCGCGGCGACCCTCGACGCCATGGGCGCGGCCGGGCCGGCCGCCGACGTGTGGCACCTCGTCGAGGTCGCGGCGACGCTCGGGACGGTCCCTCCCGTCCGGCTCCTCGACCTGCTCGACCTCCGCAGCAGCGAGGCCGCCGCCCTCGCCGCGCAGGTCGGAGTGCTCGACCTCGTCCACGGGCTCGCGCTGCTCGGCCGGGCCGGCGGGCCCGCGATCGATCTCGACACCTCGGTGAACCTGGCGTCGCTCGTCGGGCTCCACGTGCGCGCCACGGTGATCGAACCGCCACAGATCGCGAGCGGACCGGTCGGCACCCGGGCGAGGACGGCCCAGGTCACCACGTCGATCGAGCTCCGGCTGGACCTGCTCGACCAGACGCTCGTCGCCCTCGGCCCGCTGTTCACGGGCCTCCTCGGCGGCCTGCTGCAGGCGGCCCTCAACCCGATCCTCGGCGACCTCACGAGTGTGCGGCTCGCCGTGGAGGTCGAGGGGGCCTCGGCCACGACGACGATCACCGACATCGCCTGTGCGAGCCCCGGCTACGTCGACACCTCGACCACCACCCAGGTGGC
Organism: uncultured Iamiaceae bacterium; assembly: GCA_964488835.1. Classification (GTDB taxonomy): domain Bacteria; phylum Actinomycetota; class Acidimicrobiia; order Acidimicrobiales; family SKKL01; genus SKKL01. Next base: position 8,460 of record CAZAVX010000075.1, read on the forward strand.
GGGCGCCTCGGTCGTCCTCGCCGGGATCTCGCTCCCGCTGACCCTGGGAGGCGGTGCCGGCGAGCTCCGCCACGTCGAGCCGTACGGCTGGGCGTCCCGCGGTCGGGTGACCGGCACGCTCGAGCTCGAGGGCGCGCTCTCGACCGTGGTCCGGCAGGTCGTCCTGAACCGGTTGCTCGGGGTGCTGGGCGGCCTGCTCGCACCCCTGTTGAACCCGGTCGTCGACGTCGTCGAGGGCGTGCTGACGGCAGGGATCCTCGGTGCGCTCGACGACGTGCTCCAACCCACCCTCGACCTACTCGGGATCGGGGTCGGGAACGCGAGCGTCGCCGTGCTCGGCGCCGAGTGCGGGGAGGTGCGGCTCGTGAGGTGAGCGCCCCGAGCACGACCGCGCCGGAGACAGAACCGGGGCACGACCGCAGTGCACGACAGACGCAGTACCGAGACCACCGGGGGGACCGACCAGCAGGAGCAGTGATGAGACGACTTTCGAGTGCCACGTTCCGGATGAAGTTGCGACGCGCCCTCACCCACCCGGGGATCCCGGTCGCCGTGGGTGCGGGTCTGCTCGCGGCCGGGATCCTGTTGCTCGTCAACGAGGGCCTCAGCGACGACGCTCAGGCCTCCGAGCCCGATCACCGCGTTCGGGTGGTGGTCGCGGCCGACGACCTCGAGCCCGGTGACCTCGGGGAGAGCCTCCTCGTCTCGGGTCGGGTGCGCCTCGAGCCCTGGTCCGAGGACGTGCCGGTCGGTGCGCTCACCGCCACCGAGCAGCTCGTCGACACCGTCATCGCCTCGCAGGTGCCGGCCGGTACGCCGCTGTCGCTCTCCCACCTGCGGGCGGAGACGGCCCGCGAGGCCGCCGCGGTGCTCGTGCCCGAAGGGTACGAGGGCGTGTCCCTCACCGTGCCGTTCACCGCTGGTGGCGCGGGCTACGTGGGGGCGGGCGACATCGTGAACCTCTACTCCGTGCTCGACCGCGAGGACGAGGTCGAACTGATCCTCGTGGCGAGCGAGGTCCGGGTGCTCGACGTGAGCCAGGAGGTCGCCCCCTACGTGGCCGCCGGGCCGCGTCCCGACGGGGCGTCCCTGACCTTCCTGCTCGCTCTCGATCCCGAGACCGCCGAGTCGGTCCTGTTGCTCGGACGGCGCGGCTCGTTCTACGTCACGCTCCTCGACGCCGACGCACCGGATCGGGAGGACCTCTTCCACACCCTCGCCGAGCGGCTGGAACGGTTCAAGGGTGTCGTCGCGATCGATGACGTCGAGGCGACCGGGGAGGTCGAGTGATGCCCCGCCCACGCGTGCTCGTCTACGACGCCGACGCCGACCACCCCGTCATCGACATGGCCGCCGAGCGCAACGGGCTCGTCAACCGTGCGATCGGCACCACCGAGCTCGCCCGCGAGCTCGAGTCCGAGATCGGGTGGGACCTCCTGTACGTCGCCGTCGCCACCTCGGCGCCCCCGTGCCTCCGCGCGATCGGCGTCATCCACGAGGCCATGCCGGCCCTGCCGATCGTCCTCGAGCTCGACCTGCGCGACGTGCCCGCACCGTTGGACCTGATCGACCTCGGTCAGCTCGTGCGCTGCGGCGCGTCGGACCTCGTCACCGATCCCACCGACCTCGCCGCGATCGAGGCGGCGCTCGACCGGGCGATCCAGGTCGCGCAGGGGCGCCGGGAGTGGGCGGCGGGTCTCGCCAACGGCCGGGTCACGGCCCTCGGTGATCTCCACGTCGTCACGGCCACGGGAGGAGGCACCGGCCGCACCGTCTTCGCCACCAACGTGGCGGCCACCCTCGCCGCCCAGGGTCGACGCACCTGCCTGATCGACCTCGACCACCCCTTCGGCGGCATCGCGCTGGCGATGCAGGTGACCCCCACGTTCACCGTCCTCGATGCGGTGGGAAGCGACGTCGACGAGCTCGTCGAGACCCTCCCGCGGTTCTGCGAGGAGGTCGAACCGGGGCTGTTCGTGCTCGCCGCCGGAGGGGAGCACGACACCCCGCCGTCGACCGTCGAGATCGAGGACCTCGTCCTCGCGGCGCGGCGAGCGTTCGATCATGTCGTCGTCGACTGCCCGCCCACGCCGAACCCGGTCCCGGTCGCACTCCTGCCGCTCGCCACCTCGATCTGGTGCATCGAGACCCCCGACCTCCGGAGCCTCCGAGCGCTGAAGGTGCTGACCGACGGGTTGAGCTCCGCGCGGGTCGACCTCGACCGGTTCCACGTCGTGCTGAACAAGTACTCGCCCGGGCTGGGCGTCACGGTCGACGACCTCCGCGAGACGATCGGCCGCGAGCCGACGCTCGTCGTGCCGTACGACCGCCGGATCGGCCAGGCGCTCAACTCAGGGGTACCGGTCGTCCACCGGGCGAGCCACGATCCGATGGCGCGCTCGCTCTTCGACCGGATCTCCACGACCCTCCTCGCGACCGAGCCCGAGTCGGACCTCCCGATCGGCGACGCGTCGCGAACGCGGGTCCTCGCGGGTGCCGCCGGCGTCGCCGCCGCGGCCGTTCTCGCCGCCAGGGGGGTGGGATGGATCTGAAGACCCGTCTCGCCGAGGCGATCGGCGAGGTCGAGCAGGATGCGCGCCAACGGCGCAACGGCCGTCAGGGCGATGCGTCGTGGGAGAGCCGCAAGGAGCAGGTGCGGTCGCTCGTCATCGAGGAGGTCGCGCCCCGTCTGGCGGGCCTCGACGACGACCAGAAGCGTGCCGAGGTCGAGCGGGCGGTGGCCGGGGCGCTCGACCGGCAGGACCTCGCCGTCTCGCCGCGCCAGCAGCAGATCTTCATGTCGGAGGTGCTCTCCGACATCCTCGGCTACGGGCCGCTCGACGAGCTGCTGGCCGACGACACCATCTCCGAGATCATGTGCAACGCGCACGACCAGATCTGGATCGAGCGCAACGGCGTGATCGAGGAGAGCCATCGGCGGTTCGCGAGCGAGGCCCATTTCCGTCGCGTGATCGACCGGCTGGTCCGCGAGGTGGGCCGCCGCATCGACGAGAGCTCGCCGATGGTCGACGCGCGGATGAAGGGTGGCGGTCGGCTCAACGCCGTGATCCCGCCGCTCGCGGTGGAGGCGCCGGCCCTCACGATCCGCAAGGCGTCCCAGCGCCCGCTCGAGGTCGCCGACCTCCTCGCCCACAGCAACTGGACGCCCGAGCTCGCGCTGGTGCTCGACGCATGCGTGGCGAGCCGGATCAGCATCCTCGTGTCGGGGGGCACCGGCTCGGGCAAGACGACGGTGCTCGGTGTCCTCTCGCGGTTCGTCCCCCCGACGGAGCGGATCATCACGATCGAGGACGCGGCCGAGCTCGTCTGCCACCAGCCCAACCGCGTCGCACTCGAGGCACGGCCCGCCAATACCGAACAGGCGGGCCGGGTGTCCATCCGCGACCTCGTCCGAAACGCCCTCCGGATGCGACCCGACCGCATCATCGTCGGCGAGTGTCGCGACGGCGAGGCGCTCGACATGCTCCAGGCGATGAACACCGGCCACGAGGGCTCGATGACGACGCTCCACGCGAACTCGCCGCGGGACGCCCTGAGCCGACTCGAGACGCTCGTCCTGCTCGCCGGGGTCGAGTTGCCGATGCGCGCGGTCAAGGAGCAGATCGCGGCGGCGATCGATCTCGTCGTCCACCTCGAGCGGCTCCCCGACGGACGCCGCATCGTTCGGTCGGTCGCCGAGCTGCAGGGGATGGAGGGGGACACCTACCGTCTGGCCGAGCTGTTCGTCGCCGACCCCGATCCGACGACGGGGTCCGTGCTGCGGCCCACCGGGCAGATCCCGATGTTCCTCGACCGGATCGCCGCGGCGGGTCGCACCGTCCCGGTCTCGATCTTCCGGGGGCAGCGGTGACCGCGGTCGCTCCGCTGCTCGTCGCAGGCGGGTCGGCGGTGCTGCTCCTCGGTGTCACGCGCGGCCGCAACGCGCGGACGCGGAGCCTCGCCGAGCGCCTGCAGCTGCCGCTCGGGGAGGAGACGATCGTCGAGGACGCCCTGCCGTCGAGCACGATCCGTCGGATCACCTCGATGCTCGTCGACCGCGACTCGCACCGGCTGCCACGGCAGCGACGGACCGCCGTCGAGGTCCTGCAGCCGATCCTGGTGGGAGCGCTGGCCGGCGTCCTGGTCGGCTTCGTCACCCAGCAGCTCGTGCTCGGCGTCGTCGCCGCCGCGTCCATGCCGCTCCTCGGCGTGCTGGTTGCCCGGACCGCCGAGCGTCGGCTTCGGCTCAAGGCCCGGGCCCAGGTCCCGACGGCGCTGTCGACGCTCGCATCGTCGCTCGAGGCGGGCGCGACCCTCGAGCGGAGCCTCGCCGTCCTGGCCGACCGCGTCGGGCCGCCCCTCGGTGAGGAGCTCACGCGCCTGGTCTCGGAGGTGGAGCTCGGCGGAGACGTGGTCGTCTCGATCGAGCGCGTCGCGGAGCGCGTGGGGCTCGAAGACCTCCGCTGGTGGGCCTACGCGGTCGGGCTGCAACGCCGCGTGGGTGGCCCGCTCGCCCCGATCACCCGGAACCTCGCCGAGCTCGTCCGAGAGCGCGAGGAGCTCGACCGGGAACTGAGGGTGCTCACCGCCGAGGGCCGCCTCTCCGCCTACGTGCTCGGGGCGCTGCCGGTCGTCGTCTTCCTCGCCATCCAGGTCACGAACCCCGGGTACCTCGACCCCTTCTTCCGTGGCTGGGGACTCGTGTGGCTCGGGCTGACGGGCCTGTCGGTGGCGTTCGGGGTCGCGCTCGTGCTGCGCATGGTCCAGGGGTCGATCGAGCGATGACCCAGCGCATGCTCGTCGCCGCGCTCTGTGCGCTGGGTGGCGCCTGGGTGCTGCTGCGGGTCCGCGCCGGCTACGAAGCCGAGCGCCTGGTCGTGCGGCAGCGTCTCACCGGCACCCCGGCGGCCCCCGAGGAGGCCCGTCCCCTCGGGGTTCAGCACCTGCGTCGGGTCGCCGGTCCCCTCGCCAGGAACCTCCGGTCCCTCACCCCCGCCGGGCACCGACGGCGACTCGAGGCCCTCGTCGACAGGGCCGGGCTCACCCACCGGCTGCATTCCGACGACGTCCTCGTGCTGCAGGGGCTCGGCGCGCTCGCGGGTGGCGGTCTGGCCGCGCTCTCGGTCGCGGTCCACCTCCTCGACGGTCGCCTGGCTCCGTTCGGCGTCGCCGCCGGGGTGGTCGCCGGGCTCACGGCGCCGGTCGCACTGCTCCAACGGGCGGGCGACCGTCGGATCGAGGAGATCCGTCGCCGGGTGCCGGACCTCCTCGACCTCCTGGCCCTGTCGGTGGGTGCGGGCATGGGATTCGACGCGGCGCTCGCGGCGGTCGCGTCGCGGATCCACGGCCCCCTCGCGGAGGAGGTCGACCAGGTCCTCACGGCCGTCTCGCTCGGCCAGCCCCGAGAGCTCGCCCTCGACGATCTCGGGACTCGGCTCGGGATCGACGAGGTGGCGGACTTCGTCGTCGCGGTCAACCACGCCTCGTCCATCGGCGCCTCGATCGGGCCGGCGCTCGAGCGCCTGGCGCGCAGCGCCCGGGTGCGCCGTCGTCAGCTGGAGCAGGAGCGCGTCAACCGTCTCCCCGTGAAGTTGCTGATCCCCACCACGCTGTTCATCCTTCCTGCGACGCTGGTCGTGGTCATCGGGCCTGCCATGTCCGACATCATGGCGATGTTCTCGTGAGCGGCGTCTCCCACCACGTCCTCGTCGTCGAAGACGACCACTTCGCGGGCGAGCTCGCGCAGGAGTGGCTCGAGTCGGCGGGGTTCGGGGTCACCGTCGTGGCGAGCGGACGTGAGGCCGAGGGCATCCTCACCGACGATCACCCGTTCGATCTCGTCGTTCTCGACCTCGGGCTGCCGGGGCTCGACGGCCTGGAAGTGCTCCGTCGGGTGCGGGCTGCCGGCTCGGACGTCGGGGTGATCGTCGTGACCGGTCGGGGGAGCGAGCCCGAGCGCATCAAGGGCCTCCGGGAAGGGGCCGACGACTACCTCGTCAAGCCCTTTTCGCCCGGTGAGCTCCTCGCGCGGGTCGAGGCGGTGCTGCGGCGTACGTCGCGCCGGCGACGGGGTGCACTCGTGTTCGACGGCCTGGCGGTGGACCTCGACGCGAGGACCGTGCGCGTCGACGGCGACCTCGTCGAGCTCACCCGCACCGAGTTCGACCTGCTCGCCGCGCTCGTCACCCGGGCCGGGCACGTCCAGTCCAAGGCGTCGCTCGTCTCGGCCGTGTGGAACACGACGCCGAGCCCGTCGTCGTTCGCGCTCCTGAACGAGTACGTGAGCCGGCTCCGCAAGCGGTGCGTCCCGACGCGGATCTCGACGGTGAGAGGCGTCGGCTACCGCTTCGACCCCTGACGAGGGCCTGCCGGGCTAGAGCTTCGGGGCCGCTCTGGCCGCCTCGTCGGCGGGCTCCTTCGGCAGGCCGAGCGCCCGTTCGCCGACGATGTTGCGTTGGATCTCCGCGGTGCCGCCCCAGATCGTGCCCGAGCGCGAGCCGAGGAACATGC
>CAZAVX010000076.1:0-14862 GCA_964488835.1 uncultured Iamiaceae bacterium
AGCGTCTCGGGCGGATCCGCGAGCGGGGGCGGCGTGGGACCCATGTCGATCGGGTCGACGACCACCTCGCCCGCGGGCTCGGTGGTCGTGGTCGACTCCGGCTCGGTCGTGGTCGACTCGGGCTCGGTGGTCGTGGTCGACGTGTCGACTGCACCGTCGTCGTCCCTCGTCGTGAGTACGAGCGCCGCGATGACGACCGCGAGGACGACGACCGCGATCGTCGCGACCCCGAACCAGCGGCGGGACTCCCGGACCTTTGCATCGGCCATGGCAGTCACCTCCAGCTCGTGTGACGCGTGATCGGTCCCTCCGATCGAGGTGCAGGCGCTCGAGCCACGATGAGTGTGACACCGCCCGAGGGTGGCGAGAAGGGTCGGTACCCTCGCGCGTATGACTCCGGTCCAGGCGTTGCAGCGGGCGATCTACCTGCTCGACCGGGGCGCGGCGCCCACGAGCAAGGTGCGGGCGTTCCAGCGGGCGATCGACACCATCGCGGAGCTCCCGGCCGACGAGTTGGAGGCCCTGGCCGCCGACGGCCGGCTCGAGACCCTGCCGAACATCGGACCGGCCACCGGTGGCGTCATCGCCGACGCCCTCGCCGGACGGCCGTCCTCCTACCTCGCGAAGCTCGAGCGGGAGACCGAGGTCTCGCCCGGCGACGGGGCCGACCTCCTGGCTGCACTGCGGGGCGATTGTCACTCGCACACCACCTGGTCCGACGGCGGGGCGTCGCTGCGGGAGATGGCCGAGACCGCGATCGCGCTCGGACACGAGTACCTCGTCGTCACCGACCACTCGCCCCGGCTCACGATCGCGCACGGACTGAACCGAGAGCGTCTCGAGGCCCAGCTCGACGAGATCGACGCGCTGAACGCCGAACTCGCCCCCTTCCGGATCCTCACCGGCATCGAGGTCGACATCTTCGAGGACGGCACCCTCGACCAGGACCCCGACCTCCTCGAACGGCTCGACGTGGTCGTCGCGAGCGTCCACTCCAAGCTGCGGATGCCGCGGGAGCAGATGACCCGCCGGCTCGTCACCGCGGTGTCGAACCCCCACGTCGACATCCTCGGCCACTGCACCAATCGCAAGGTGGCCGGGCGGGGCCGGCCCCAGTCGGAGTTCGACGCCGAGATCGTCTTCGCCGCGTGCGACATGTTCTCCACCGCCGTCGAGATCAACTGCCGGCCCGACCGGCTCGACCCGCCCGACGACCTGCTCGCCCTCGCCTGGGAGTTCGGCTGTTGGGTGAGCATCGACACCGACGCCCATGCGCCCGGCCAGCTCGAGTGGCTCGGCCACGGGTGCGCGAAGGCGGCCACCGTCGGCGTCACCACCGACCGCGTCGTCAACGCCCTCTCCGCCGACGACCTCCTCGCGTGGACCGAGGAGCGCGGCCGGGCGGCCTAGGGCGATCCCACCTCGCCGACGAGCGCGGCCACACTGGGTCGAGTGCACCGCCGACCGGCCATCCGCATCATCCTGGCCCTGACCCTGCTCGTCGCCCTGGGCCTGGGATCATGCTCGCTCGGCGGCGGCGGCGACGACGCCGCTCCGAGCACCACCACGACGGTGCCGACCTCGACCAGCGCCCCGTCGACCACGACCTCCACCGCACCGACGACCTCCACGCTGCCGCCGTCGACCACCACGACCACCGAGCCCGAGCCCGAGTGGGTCGTCGGCGCCCAGCCGCTGCCGCTGCGGCCCGACGGGTTCGGTGAGATCCTCCCGACACCCGAGGTGCTCGTCGACCGCTCGCTCCCCACCCACAGCGACCTCCCGCCGCCGCCCGACGACGGCTACCACTCGACGATCTCGGAGATCGACGACGAGATCCGGGAGCGGATGGGGGAGACCTGGCACCCCGACTGCCCCGTCGGCCTCGAGGACCTCCGCTACCTCACCATGAGCTTCTGGGGCTTCGACGGCGGCCACCACACCGGCGAGATGATCGTCCACGCGAGCGTCGCCGAGGACGTCGTCAGCGTGTTCGAGCGGCTCCACGAGGCCCGCTTCCCGATCGAGGAGATGCGCATCGTCACCACCGCCGACCTCCACGCCCCGGCCACCGGGGACGGCAACACCACCGCCGCCTTCGTGTGCCGCAGCGTCCGGGCCGGTTCCAGCTGGTCGGAGCACGCCAAGGGTCTCGCCATCGACCTCAACCCGTTCCAGAACCCCTACGTGCGAGGCGACATCGTCGTCCCCGAGCTGGCGAGCGCCTACCTCGACCGCGAGTGGCACCGCCGGGGGATGATCCAGCCGGGCGACCTCGTCACCGAGGCCTTCGCCGACATCGGGTGGAGCTGGGGTGGCGAGTGGTCGTCACCCGACCTCATGCACTTCTCGCTCGCCAACCGCTGACCCGCCTTGGGGCCGGGGAGCACCCCGCGCGTAGCATCGCCGAGATGGAGATCTCCGAGGTGTCCGACGTCGGCGACGTGACCCCCGAGCTGGTCGAGGCGTTCGCCCGTCTCATCCCCCAGCTCTCGTCGTCGAGCCCGCCACCGGACGAGCCGATGCTTCGGCGGATCGTCGCCTCCCCGGCCAGCCACCTGCTCGTCGCACGCGACGACGACGGACGGGTCGTCGGCAGCCTCACCCTCGTCGTGTTCCCGATCCCCACGGGCATCCGGGCCTGGATCGAGGACGTCGTCGTCGACAAGGACGCCGGCCGCCAGGGCATCGGCAAGGCCCTCAACCGCCACGCCCTGAACCTCGCCCGCGAGCTCGGCGCGAAGACCGTCGACCTCACCTCGCGCCCCTCCCGCGAGGTGGCGAACCGCCTCTACCGCGGCCTCGGCTTCGTCCCCCGCGAGACCAACGTCTACCGCTACGACCTGACCTGAGGGCGAGCCCGTCCTCCCCCTCCATCCCGATGGGCGCGATCTGCGTCGACAGGTGACGCACATCGCGCCCATCAGCGAGGGGGGGTGGGGGCCTGACCAGGCGGTGGGGGCCGGGGAGAGTGGAGGGGAGGCTCGGGTCAGCGGTGCTCGAGGTCGAGGGGGGTCCAGGTGGTGAACACCAGGTGGGGGACGCCGAGATGTTCGACGATCCGGCCCTTGCGGCGCAGGTCGTCGAGGCAGGCGCGGCCGGGGTCGCCGGTCATGACGAGGTACTCGGCCAGCGGCAGCATCAGCGGCCCGGCGTCGACGTCGCCGCTGCGCACCACGGCGTCGACCTCGAGGGTGGGCCGGCACGGGTTCGAGGGGTCGACGACGAAGCTGTGGTAGACGACGCCCTCGAACACCGACAGGGCGCGGATCTTCACGAGGCCAGGAGGTCCGCCCGCCCGAGGTTCACGAGCGGTCCGCCATCTCCTCGACCCGTCCGTCGACGTGGCGGGCGAAGCGGCTCCGGTCGCGCCCGTGGGTGGGCGCCATGTCGTCCCACGGCCAGCCGCCGAACTGGGTGGCCTGGTAGTCGCGCATCGCCTGTTCGATCTCGGCCCGCGTGGTCATGACGAAGGGGCCGTACTGAGCGACCGGCTCGCCGATGGGCCGACCCTGCAGGAGCAGCATCTCGACGGTGTCGCGTCCGGCGGTGAGCTCGACGGGGACATCGGGCTGGAGGAGCACGCCGGTGTCGTTGCCCACCTCGGTGTCGGCCACCCGCACGGTGTCGCCCTCGAACACGTAGAGGACCCTGCTCAGCTCTGGGCTCGCACCGGCCGGGAGCGTCCAGGTGGCGCCGGGCTCGAGGACGACGTGCCAGATCGCCACGTCGGCCTCGGGGCGGGCCGCCCACGAGTTGGGCGGCGGGGCGGGGGGTTCGGCCTCGCCGAGGCGGCCGGCGATGACGGTGACCTCGACGGAGCGACCGGCGTCGTCGGTCGCCCGGTACCGGGGCACGTCGTGGTCCCAGATCATCGTGAAGTAGGGGTCGACGAGCTTGTCGGCGGCGGGGAGGTTCAGCCAGATCTGGAAGAGCTCGAGGGGGTTCGGGGCGTCGGGGCGCACCAGCGGGAACATCTCCGCGTGGACGATGCCCTTGCCGGCGGTGAGCCACTGCACGTCGCCCCGGCCGAAACGGGCGGCCGCGCCGAGCGAGTCGGAGTGGTCGATGAGCCCCTTGCGGACGTAGGTGACCGTCTCGAAGCCCCGGTGGGGGTGGCCGGGGAACCCGGGCACGGTCTCGCCGTGGTACATGCTCCAGCCGTCCTTGCCCGAGAAGTCCATGCCGAGGTCGCGGTCGTCGACGGGCACCGCCGGTGCCATCGCCTCGTCGCCCGCCGGGTAGGCGTCGTCGTGGTGGGCGCAGAAGAGGAACGGATCGAGCGTCGGCCAGTGGAGGCCGAGGGGGACGGTCTGGCGGACGGGGCTCGCGGTCATGCTCCCAGGCTAGGACCGCGCCGCCCGGACCCGGCCGTGGGCCCGCCGTGACCCGACCCCACAGCGGAGGAACCTGACGCGACCGGCCGGCTCAGACCGGGGTCTGCTGGTGAACCGCCATCCGCCAGTCGTCGTCGGTCCGGACGTAGGTGCTCGACAGGAGTGCTCGGTAGTCGAAGTCGCCGCGCTGGGCGCGGACGCGGTAGGTGACCACGGCGGCGTCCTCGCCGAGCCGCAGTTCACGTTCGTCGGACAGCTCGAACCTCGCCCAGGGTTCGCCGCCCATCGAGTCGACGACGCGACGGCGGTCGTCGATGATGGTCCCTCCGGGCAGCACGACCAGCACTTCGTCGGCGAGGTGCTCGCGGTAGAACGCGGTGGCGGCGTCGCCGGAGGTGGAGAGCGCCACCCAGGCGGCCCGCTCGAGGTCGAGTGGTGAGGCGGATGCGGTCATGGCGACGACGTTCCCACGTCGCCCGGTCTCATGCCTCGATCCAGGCGCTCGGGGATCCAGCGGGCCGGCCGGGCTGCTGTGGGGCGCGGGTCTCGCCGGCGACCCGATACCCGAGGCGGGTCAGCACCGCGGCGGCGTGCTGATCGTGGGTCACCTGGTCGTACTGGCTGACGAGGAGTCGACCACCGGGCGCCACCACCCTGCCGAGGAGGTGGTCGAGCATGTCCCGCCACCGGGCGTCGCGCACCGCGTCGAGCAGCACGTGGACGACGTCGAACCGGCGGCCCTCGGGGTGCACCCAGTCGAGCGCGTCGCCCACCCAGATGCGGTCGGCCCAGTGCGGGAGCCGCTCCCTCGCCCGCTGCACGAGGGGTTCCGACACGTCGATGCCGTATGGCTCGACGTCGACCCCCTTCTCGGCGCACCAGGCGACGACGCTCTCCATGAGGAGGCCGTTCGCGCAGCCGACGTCGAGGAACGTACCGTCGGTCTCGATCGCGTCGCAGAGCATCGACCGGGCCGCCCGCCACTCCTCGGGCGTCCCGCCGAAGCCCGAGCCGCCCTCGGGGGTGGCCGCCCGGAGGTACGCGGCGTCGAGGAGGCGCTGGAGGTCGATCCGGTACTGCTCGTCGGTGAGGTTACGGCGGGCGTGCTCGGCCGCGGCGACGAGCTCGGCGAGGGCCCCGTCGCCGTTGGCGCGGAGCAGCGCGACCGCGTCGTCGGCGGGACCGGTCCACCACGCCGCGTCGCGGCGATGCGGGCGGTCGCCGTGGTAGCGGTAGCCGTCGACCCACATCACGAGGTGGCGGCGGTCGCGGGATCGGGCGAGGACGTGGGTCTCTTGGCGGCGGAAACCCATGGCCTCGAGCGGGATGCGGGTGGCGGCGTCGACGAGCAGGTCCTCGTCCCGCGAGACCTGCCCCGAGGGCAACACCAGCCGGGTGCCGTCGGCGAGGAGGGCGACGTCGTCGGTGCCACCGAGGAAGGGCACGACGGTGAGGCGTCGAACCTTCCGCCAGTCGACGCCCTCGTGGGCGACGGGGTCGAAGCGCTCGACGTCGCGGACGAGGCGGGGCCAGCTCGGGTAGCCGAGCTCGCGGGCGATCTCGCGTTGGGCGTCGGCGAGCCGCATCGGGGTCGTCGGGTCGGCGGCCCTCGCCCGGGCGAGGGCTTCCTTGGCGCGGGTGCGGGCCTGTTCGAGGTCGATCACGATCTGCTCCGGTTCTGCCCGATGTCCGCGTGAACGGGCGGAGGAGATCGACGGATCTGCTCGACTGGCTGTGGAGGTGGGCTCTGCCCTTCCCGCGGACCGGATGCGCCCTCGACGCGGGCGCGAGGTTACCCGAGCAGGGCCTCGTACAGCGCGAGGTTCTCGGTGTCGAAGCAGACGAACACCACGCGGTCGATGCCGTGCGATTCGGTCTCGAGCCACGACCGGGTGGTGTCGACCGCGATCGCGGCGGCCCGCGGCTTCGGGAACCCGTACACGCCGGTGCTGATGCCGGGGAACGCGATCGAGCGGAGGTCGTGGCGGGCGGCGAGGGTGAGCGACTCGCGGTAGCACGAGGCGAGCGTGGCGTCGTGGCGCTCGGCCTCGTCGTCGGTCCAGATCGGGCCCACCGTGTGGATGACGTAGCGAGCGGGCAGCTCGCCGCCCGTGCCGATGACCGCCTCGCCCGGCGGGCACCCGCCCCGCTCGCGGTAGGGCGCCATGCTCTCGTAGATGGCTGGTCCGCCGGCTCGGTGGATCGCACCGTCGACCCCACCCCCGCCCACGAGTCGGGAGTTGGCGGCGTTGACGACGGCGTCGACCTCGAGGGTCGTGATGTCGCCGAGGAGGGCGATGAGCTCGGTCATCGCGACCGAGGCTAGTGAGCCGGCGCGCGACGCGCCCCGATGGCTCAGTCGTCGCCGGGCGGCGGGAGCGTGCGGCGTACGTACGCGTCGATATGGGGGATGGCGAACTCGATCCAGCCGTAGCGTGGGGAGAAGACGAGCCCCTCGCGGATGAGCCGGTCGCGGAACGCCGCGACCTCCGGCGTCGTCCGGCCCATGGCTGCCGCCACCTCACCGGAGCGGTGCGGGCCGCCGCCGAGCGAGGCCAGGGCGCGCACGTACGCGACCTCGGACTCGGGGATGCGGGAGATGCGGGCGGCGAAGAACGAGGCGTCGAGCGCGAGGAGCGCGGCGGGAGCGGCACGCTCGACGTCGTCGGCCGAGATCGGATCGTCGAGCGCGGCGTTCCACGTGTGGTACGCCCACACCTGGACGAAGAACGGGAACCCGTCGGAGCGGTCGACGATCGATTCGATGGCGTCGGGCGCCCAGGTGACGGCGATCTCCTTCGCCGGCGCGGCGACCGCCTCGCGCACCTGCTCGGGCGTGAGCGGGCCGAGCTGGTCGACGACGAACATGCGCTCGGCGTAGGTGGAGGCTTTCGCCGCGATGCCGACGAGGTTCGGCAGGCCGGCGAGGAGGCACCACAGTGGGAGACCGTCCTGGCCGCACCGGTGCACGCCGGCGAGGATGCGCCGCAGGTCGTCGTTGTCGAGCATCTGTGCCTCGTCGAGGGCGAGCATCACCCCGAGCTCGTGCTCGGCCGCGGCGGCGGCGACGTCGACGAGCACGTCGGCGAGCGCCTCACGATCGGGCTTGCGGGCCGGCCGCTTGGTGACCCGGACGCCGGTGCCGCCGAGCGCGAGCGACACCGACTCGATCGACCGGAGCGCCCGGGCGACGTGGGCGGTGCGGTCGAGGTCCTCCATGATGCGGCGGGTCTGGCGGAGCAACGAGACGATGGCGTCGTCGCCGCCGACCGCCTCGAGGCGCACGACCCGGAACCCGACCCGCTCGCCGACGTTGGCGAGCTTGCCGAGCAGCACGGTCTTGCCGACCCCGCGGAGCCCGGTGAGGAGGAGGTGCTGGGTGGAGCGACCCGCGGCGAGGCGTCGGAGGCTGATCTCGGCTTGCTCGATGGTGCCGTCGCGTCCGACGAGGGCCGGGGGAGGGGTGCCCGCGCCCGGCGCGTACGGGTTGGCGACCGGGTCGTAGCGTTCTCCCGACATCTCCGAACTTTAGCGCACTTCGGTAAACCAGGGGCAGCTTCGTCGAATCCACTCCGCTCGGCGGCACGCCGATGCCATGCTCGGGCCCATGGCCTCCCTCGACGCCCTCGCCCGGCGGCTCTGGACCGTCGCCGAACCCGTCCACGCGGTCTCCTACTTCGCCCCCGAGTCGCGTGCCGCCTACGAGGCCGCGGGGCTCACCGGGTTCTGGCGGGGCTACTTCGCCGGCCGGGCCGCACCGCTGGGTGCGGTGGGCGCGGGGCCGGTCGTCGCCACCTTCTACAACTTCGCGCCCGAGTTCGTCCGCCGGGCGGTCCCCGGGGTGTGGGACCGACTGTCCCCCGAGCGTGCGCTCGACGCCCGTCTCGACGGCGCGGTCGCCGGGCTCCGCGCGCTCGCCGGCCCCGCCCTCGCCGAACCCCTGATCGTCGAGGCCGTCGACCTCGTCCGCCGGACATTCGATCCGCTCGACGCGCCGGGCCGTGCGCTCTTCGCCGCGAACCTCGAGCTCGACTGGCCCGACGAGCCGGTCGCCGCGCTCTGGCACGCATCGACGCTGCTGCGCGAGCACCGCGGCGACGGCCACGTCGCGGCCCTCGTCGACGCCGAGCTCGACGGGATCGAGGCCCACGTCGTGCGCCTCGCCGTCGCCGGGGAGGACGCGGAGTGGGTCGGCCCGTTCCGGGGATGGACCCAGGACGAATGGTCCGGTGCGGTGGCCCGCCTCGCCGGGCGGGGTCTCCTCGACGAGGAGGGGATCGCCACCGAGGCCGGGCGGGCGCTCGTCGAGCAGGTCGAGCGCGCCACCGATCGCCTCGCCGCGCGGCCTCTCGCTCGTCTCGGCGATGCCGCGGCATCGCGGCTCGTCGAACTGCTCGAGCCGATCGCCCGGGCGATCACCACCTCGGGCGCGCTGCCGTTCCCGAACCCGATCGGCCTGCCGCCCCCCGCCTGAGCGTCGTCCGCCCGGGCCGACCACAGCGCCCACCGAGGCGCTCACGGGGGGCGCGCCGGGATGTGAGCGAGCGCATCCGCCCCCGCGACGAGCTGGCGCCCCTACCACTGGGAGGTCGCGAACCAGCTCACCGCGGCGCTGCCGCTCGACCCGGTGTCGCGTATGCCGGGTCTGAAGCACACGCCGGTGAGTCTGGAGGCGGCGCGGCCCCACGAGATCGAGCGCCGTCGCGAGCTGCTCGACACCCGCGGGACCTCTACTCCGGAGCGGTCCCGCTCCGGCTCGACCCCGACCCCCTAGGCGAAGTCGGGTGGGAGGTCCCTCGTCTTCGACATCGACCACTCGGCGGGGCGCTTCTCGAGGAAGGCCCGCACGCCTTCGCGCCCGTCGGGCTGCTGGGTGGTCCAGCGGAACAGGCGGTTGTCGGCGGCCTGAGCGTCGGCGTGGCTCGGCTCCTCGAGCATCCGCCAGGCGAGCCGCTTGGAGAGCGCCACCGAGACCGGCGCGCACTTCTCGGCGATCTCGTGGGCCTTGTCGAGCGCGGCAGGAAGGACGTCGTCCTTCGGCAGCGCCGCCGACACGAGCCCCATCTCGGCAGCCTCACGGCCGGTGAAGATCCGCCCGGTGAGCAGCAGGTCCATGGCGTTCGACATGCCGACGAGCCGAGGGAGGAGCCAGTGGGCGCCGAGCTCGGGGATCCATCCGCGGCGGATGAACACCAGGCCCATCTTGGCGTCCTCGGCCGCGAGGCGGATGTCCCACGTGAGCGGGAGGGTGAGCCCGACCCCGACCGCCGGGCCGTTGATCGCCGCGATGATCGGCGTCGACATCTCCCACGGCACCACCCGTGGGGTGTCGGCGGCAGGTTGCTCCGATCGTTCTCCGTCGCGCCGACCGGCGAGCGCCGCGCCCGCGCAGAAGAAGTCGCCGGCGCCGGTGACGACGATGGCGCGCACGGTGTCGTCGGCCTCGAGGTCGGCGAACGCCCGGTTGAGCTCGGCGCCGATCTGCGGCGTGTACTCGTTGCGGGGCGGGCGGTCGAGCGTGACGACCGCGACGCCGCCGTCGCGCTCGACCCGCACCGCACCCTCGGCCTGCTCGCTCATGTGGTCCCCCCTGGTCGATGAACGTGCAGACAGTGTCCCCTCGCGTCGACGGCCACGCAACGGCCGGGCGCCGCGACCTCAACCGGCCGGGGCGGTCCGTGACTCGGCACGGTTCGACCGCCGGACCCAGAACCACACGCCGAGGGGCACCGCGGCGACCGCGGCGATCGGCAGCAGCAGACCGAGAAGGACGACCGCGACGGCCGCAGCCGCCTCGATGGCGCCCCACCCTCGGGCGAGGGCGTCGGTGAAGCCCGGCAGGGAGTCGTCGGTGCGGACGAGCAGCTCGATCGGTTCGCCCGAGACCGCGGTGGCGGTGCGGAGCGGCTGGCCGCGGTCGTCGACGGGGACGGTGCTGACGTTGGGCCGGGGCAGCCGGTCGGCGGTGGCGTCGAAGGGGGCCCAGGCGACGACGGACTCGCCGGGCGCGAGCTGGTCGTCGCCGCCGAACCCGCTGAGCGTGAAGTCGCTGCGCTCGAGGTCGAGCCCGGGGTCGCGGACCTCGACCTTGGTGAGCGCGACGTTCCCGGTGTTGGTGACCGTGACGCAGAGCACGGCGGCCGTGCCGTCGTCGACCTCGAGGCGGCGGTCGCCGGGGCAGCGCTCGCCGTCGTCGTCACCCTCGTAGGCGGTGACGAGCACCTCGGCGGCGGGCTCGGTCGCCTCCTCGGTGAGCACGACGGTGATCGTCGCGAGGGCGACCCGGTCCTCGATCGTGCGCAGCTGACCTCGGAGCAGTTCGAGGTTGCCCTCCCTCGCGAGGAGCTCCCGCTCCAGCGCCGCGACGTCCTCGAGGGACGTGGCTGCGTCGAGGAGCTCGCGGAGGCGGTCGACGCTGATCTCGGCACTGCGGATCTGGCTCTGGAGGTCGACGACCCGTTCGGTCACGTCGTCGGCGCTGGCGTCGAGCGACGCGATGCGACCGACCGACTCGAGCCGGGTGAGCGCCTCGGAGAAGTCGTCGGGCTGCACCTTGTAGACGAGCGTGGTCCGCGGACGTGGCGTCGTCGTGGTCTCCTGGCCGAACAGCACGCCGCCGAGGCCGGCCATCACCTCCTGGGTCTGGCGGGTCGCGTCGAGCACGTTGCGCACCTCGATGGTGGCGGTGGCGGTGTAGATCAGCGACCGGCCGAGGTCGGCGGCGGTGACGGCAACCGGCAGATCGCCGCCGGTGCCCTCGCCGGGGACCGGCGGTGCGCCCGGTTCACGGTCGGTGTCGTCGGTGCCCCGCGCCGCCGTGTCGGGCAGTTCGCTCTCGCCGCCGTCGGAGGGCTCCGAGGCGATGTCGTCACCCGCGCGGTCCGAGGACGCCGCGCTGTCGCCGTCGTCGGCGGAGCTGCACGCGGCGAGCATCAGCGAGGCCGTGACGAGCAACGTGGACAGGACCTTCAGGGTGCGCCGGGGCGCGTCGAACCGGGTGGCTCCCATGGCCGCCCTCCTCTCCGTCGGTGGTGTGGATGAGACGTTCGTCACTTCCCGCCGGTTCCCTCGCCGCGCATGACGGATGTGTGACACGCTCTGCGCCATGAAGATCGGGATGGGAATCAGCTACACCGGAGATCCGAAGGCCGCGGGCGAGCGGGCGGCCGACCTCGAGCGGGCCGGGGTCGACATGCTGTGGGTCGCCGAGCTCTACAGCTTCGACGCGGTCAGCATCCTCGGCTACCTCGCGGCGAAGACCGAGCGGGTCGAGCTGGCCTCGGGAATCCTGCCGCTGTACTCCCGCAGTCCGGCCCTCATCGCCATGACGGCAGCCGGCCTCGACGCCGTGTCGGGCGGCCGGTTCGTGCTCGGCCTCGGTGCATCGGGCCCCCAGGTCATCGAGGGGTGGCACGGCGTGCCCTACACCAAGCCGCTCGCCGCCACCCGCGACGTGATCGAGATCTGCCGCAAGGTGTGGCGCCGTGAGGTGGTCGAGCACGAGGGCGAGGTGTACCGGCTGCCGCTCCCCGAGGACCAGGGCACCGGGCTCGGCAAGCCGCTGAAGATCATCAACCACCCGATTCGCGACTCGATCCCGATCTACCTCGCCAGCCTCGGCCCGAAGAACGTGGAGATGACCGCTGAGATCGCCCACGGCTGGTTGCCCACGATCTATCACCCGGACAAGGCGCGCGACGTGTGGGGCCCCGACCTCGATGCCGGTCTCGCGAAGCGTGATGCCTCGCTGCCGCCGCTCGAGGTCGCCGTCGGCGGCACCGTGGCGATCTGCGACGAGCACACCGCGCAGAAGCTGCGCGACCGCGCCCGCCCGGGCCTCGCCCTCTACGTCGGCGGGATGGGTGCCCGCAGCCGCAACTTCTACAACAACACCTTCCGCAAGTACGGCTACGAGAAGGAAGCGGCCGAGATCCAGGACCTGTTCCTCTCGGGCAAGAAGGACGAAGCGGCGGCGGCGATCCCCGAGGAGTACCTGAAGGCCACGGTGATGGCCGGCGACGAGGGGTTCGTGCGCGACCGGGTGCAGGCCTACGTCGAGTCGGGCGTCACCCAGTTGCGGGTGCAGCCGGCGGGCGACAACCCGCTCGAGCTCATCGAGAAGATCAAGGCCTGGACGAGCTGAGCTCGCGGCGGGTCAGACCTCGTCGTCGGGCTTGACCGTCACGGTCAGCTCGCCCGTGTCGACGTCGTAGATGCATCCCCACACCGTCATCGGCTCGGGGAAGTAGGGGCACTCGCGCACGCGCCGCACGTCGTCGCGCACCGAGTCCTCGTTGCTCTCGAACGGGTGGAAGTCGATGTGCCAGGGGTCGTGCCCGCTCGACTCCTTGATCCGCTCGCGGAGCGCCTCGTTGGTGACGCCGTGCATGCCGCACTTGGTGTGGTGGATGACGACGACCTCGCGCGTGCCGAGCACGACCGACGAGACGATCATCGAGCGGAGCGCGTCGTCGGTGACCCTGCCGCCGGCGTTGCGGAGGATGTGGGAGTGGCCGATCTCGAGGCCGAGGAAGCGGAAGAGGTCGAGCCGGGCGTCCATGCAGGCGAGAACCACGAGCTGGCGGGCGGGGACGGCGTCGAGCCGTTCGCTCTGGAAGTTCTCCTTCCAGCGCTCCGCCGATCTGAGGATCTGCTTGTACATGGGCATGGGGCGATTCTGACAGTTGGAGCCGTTGCTCCCGTCATCCGCGGGCGAGTGGGAGACTGCCGGGATGAGGTTCGTCGTGTACGGGGCGGGCGCCGTCGGGGGCGTGGTCGGCGGTCGACTGGCCGAGCACGGCCACGATGTCGTGCTCGTCGCGAGGGGTCCGCACCTCGACGCGATCCGCGAGCGGGGGCTGCGCATCGACTCGCCGGGCGGATCGGTCACCGTGACGGTCCCGGCGGTCGGGTCCCCCGCCGAGGTGGAATGGCGCGGTGACGAGGTGGTGATGCTGGCGATGAAGAGCCAGCACACGCTCGACGCCGTGGGCGCACTGCGCGACGCGGCACCGTCGTCGGTCGCGGTCGTCTGCCTCCAGAACGGCGTGGTGAACGAGCGGGAGGCGCTGCGGTTCTTCGAGCGGGTCTACGGGGTGACGGTGATGGCCCCCACCGGCCATCTCGAGCCGGGTGTCGTACAGGCGTGGGCCGACCCCGTCGCCGCCATCCTCGACATCGGCCGGTACCCGTCCGGCGTCGACGACCTCGCCGTCGGCGTGGCCGAGGCCATCTCGACGTCGGCGATGGTGTCGGAGGCCCGGCCCGACATCATGGCGTGGAAGCACCGCAAGCTGGTGATGAACCTCGGCAACGCGGTGCAGGCCCTGTTCGGTGACGACGAGAGGGCGGCGCCCATCACCTCGGCGGCCCGGCGGGAGGCGCGGGCGGTGTTCGACGCCGCCGGCATCGAGGTGGTGTCGAGCGAGACCGATCGTGCGCGACGAGGCGACATCCTCCGGATCGGTGCGATCGGCGTGGCCACCCGCCCGGGTGGCTCCACCTGGCAGAGCCTCGCCCGGGGACAGGGCAGCGTCGAGACCGACCACCTCAACGGTGAGATCGTGCTGCTCGGTCGCCTCCACGGGGTGCCGACGCCCTGCAACGCCCTGCTCCAGGCGTGGATGGCGAGGGCGGTGGCATCCGGGGCCGCGGTCGCGAGCCACGACCCTTCCGAGTTCCTCGCCGAGCTCGGCCTCGACCCTGCCTGAGCCCACGTTTCGGCAGCCGGCCGGGCGGGCAGCAGTCTGCCCATGAGCTATCGAGCCATCAGTGGACTCTCGACGGGGGCGGTGCTCGTCACCATCGGCGCCATCCTCGCCTTCGCCGTCACCGCCGACGTCGACGGGTTCGACGTCAACACGGCGGGCACCATCCTCATGATCGTCGGGTTCCTCGTCGGTCTCGTCTCCCTGATCTGGGGGATGACCGAGGGGATGCGGGCACGGACCCACGTGGTGCAGACCCGCCGGGTCGTGCCGGCCGAGCCGGTGCAGCCGGTGGTGCGAGCCCCTCAGCGGGTGGTCGTCGAGTCTCACGCGGTCGACGAGCGCCACATCGTCTGAACTTGCCCTCCTGCCGGTCACCCGGACCGGCGCCGGACCACCAACAGTGTCGCCGGCTGGGGTGGCGCGGGGCGGAACGCCGACCGGGGCACACGGTCGCCGATCGACACGTCGAACGTGCGCCTCCACCGGTGCGCGCCTGGCGCCTCGAACGACGCCCAGCGCGCCGCCACGTGGTGGGGCACGACGAGGTGGGCGCGTTCGAGGCGGCTCGACGGGTGGGTGAGACGGCGCAGCAGGGCGGTGATCGCCGACCACGGCGGGTTGGCGACGACGACGAAGGGCCGACGCGGCAGCCGCAGGTCGGTCGCGTCGGCCCGCACCACCGTGACCGTGCCGACCCCCGCCCCTGACCCCTTCGGCGTCGATTCGACGTCGATTCGGCGCGCCGCATTCGCCCGGCGGTCCGCCGAATCGGCGCCGAATCGCTCCCGAGGGTTCGTCGAATCGACGTCGAATCG
>CAZAVX010000077.1:0-14797 GCA_964488835.1 uncultured Iamiaceae bacterium
GCCGCCGGGCGGGGCGCGCTACGACCGGGCCGCGTCCGAGACCCACTGGGAGCGGGTCTTCGACCTCTTCCGCCGCAACCTCTGACCCCGCGAACGTGACCACACCCCCGGCTGCTCGACTCGTCCCCGCGCGCATCTTCTACGGATGGGTCATCGCCGTCGGCTGCGCCGTGTTGCTGATGGTCACCATCGGCATGGGCTACTACGGCCTGGCGGTGTTCCTCACCCCGCTCCGCGACGAGCACGGGTGGTCGAACACCGTGGTGTCGGGCGCCACCGGCCTCTACTTCGCGATCGGCGGCCTCACCGGTGCGCTCATCGGCGGCCGCATCGACCGCCACGGTCCCCGCCGCCTCCAGGTGGTGGGCGTGCTCCTCCTCGCGGCGGCGATCGCCTCGGTCGGCCACGTCCGCGAACCCTGGCAGCTCTACGTCGCCTACTCGGTGCTGGCCGTCGGCTTCGGGATGTCGTCGAGCATCGCCGTCAACGCCATCCTCGCCCGGTGGTTCGTCACCCGCCGGGCCCGGGCGATGAGCATCTCGAGCACCGGCATCTCCGTCGGCGGGGTGCTCCTCGTGCCGATCGGGACCTGGCTCGTCGAGTCGAGCGGGCTCGCGCGGGCCGGCGCCACGATGGCGGTGGTCACGCTCGTGCTGTCCCTCCCTGTGGTGCTCTGGGTGCTCGTCTTCACCCCCGAGGAGATGGGGCTCGAGCCCGACGGCGGCGCCCCGCCGCTGGCGTCGGCGCGGCGACCGACGCTCGACCTCGCCGCCCAGCAACGAACCTGGACCCGACGCCAGGCGATGTCGACGCTGGCGTTCTGGGCGATCCTCGTCTCGTTCTCCCTCACGCTGATGGCCCAGACCGGGTTCGTCATCCACCAGATCTCGTTCCTCACCGACCGGTTCGACTCCTCGGGTGCCGCGGCCGCCGCGCTCTCCACCACCGCGTTCGGCAGCATCGTCGCCCGCCTCGTCGTCGGGACGTTCGCCGACGGGCTCGACAAGCGCCTGCTCACCGCCGCCCTCTTCACGATCCAAGGGGCCGCGGTCGCCCTCGTCGTGCTCGTCGAGCACACGGCAGTCACCTACCTGCTGGTGCTCGTCGTCGGCTTCACGATCGGCAACGTCTACATGATGCAGTCGCTGCTCGTCGGCGACTGCTTCGGGATGGTGTCGTTCGGGTCGATCCTCGGACTGGTCGGGGTCGCGAGCCAGACCATGAGCGGCATCGGTCCCTTCGTCGTCGGGTGGCTCGAGGATGCGAGCGGCGGCTACCAGACGCCCTTCCTCGTCGCCGCGGGCACGACGATCGTCGCCGCGCTCGTCGTGCTGCTGGCGCGTCCGCCGGCCACCGACGCCGAGCCGTCACCCGCATCGCCCCCACTCCCGTAGCATCGGCGCGAGTGTTCGAGCTCAACGCCGTCGAGATGGTCGGGTACGTCGCCTCCGCGCTGATCGTCGCGTCGCTGGCGATGAGCTCGGTCGTCCGGCTCCGCCTGCTGTCGCTCACCGGCTCGCTGGTGTTCGTCGTCTACGCCGTGCTCATCGACTCGGTGCCGATCCTGCTCACCAACGCGGCGATCGCCGGCATCAACACCTGGTACCTGCGCGGCGAGTTCCGGGCGCGCCAGGACCTCGCGGCCGTCGCCACCGACCTGCGGGCCCCCTTCGTCAGCGACTTCCTCCACCACCACCTCGACGACATCCACCGGTTCCAGCCCGGCGTGCGGGTGCCGGAGGTGCCCGAGGCCGGCGACCCGCCCCTCGCGTTCCTGCTGGTGCGCGAGGGCCTCCCCGCGGGGATCGTCATCGGCGAGCGCGACGGCGAGACGTTGCGGATCGCCATCGACTACGTCATCGCTCCCTACCGCGACTCACGTCTCGGGCAGTGGCTGTACGGGGAGGGGTCGGAGGTCTTCCGCCGGCTGGGGATCACCCGTCTGACCACCGAGCCCGGCGACGAGATGCACCGTCGCTATCTCACCCGCATGGGGTTCCGACCCCTCGCGGGTCGCTACGTGCTCGAGCTCAGCCCGCCGGCTCGATGAAGATGCACTCGCCGGGGCACTCCTCGGCGGACTCCACCACGCCGTCGAGCTGGTTCTCGGGGATCGCCACGATGCCGGCCGGGCCGCCCGGATCGCTCTTCACGCCCGACGAGTCCTTGACATAGGCGAGACCGTCGTCGAGCAGCACGAACACGTCGGGCGCGATCTCGGCGCAGATGCCGTCGCCGGTGCAGAGATCCTGATCGATCCAGACCTGGTAGCTCATGACTCCTCGTTGCTGGGGAGGGAACGGGCACCCAGTGTCGCGTACGGCTCCCCCGGCGACGAATCGGCGACGACCTCGATCGAGCCGGCGAGCGTGAGGGCGCGATCGGTGCGCTGGTCGACGACCGCGGGCGTCGCGCCTCGGCCGGCGAGGTCGACGGCGAGGGTCGCGAGGTCCCGTCGACGCTGGAAGACGGTGGCCCGCGTGCGGGTGCTCTGGGTGCGAGCGCGCACGACGACCACCGTGCGGCGCAGGAGGAAGCCCGACCGGGTGACGAGGACGTCGGGGTCGAGACGGTGCCCGAGGGACCGGTAGGCATCGAGGCCCGTGACGACCGCGACAATGCCTGCCACACCGACGGCTGCGAGCGCGGGCGCGGAGAACGAGGTGGCCGCGGCGAGGGCGGCCAGGGGGACGACGAGGGTGGCGAGCCGCCGGAGGATGCGCCGCGTGCGGGCCGCGGGCGGTGCGGGCACGAGGTCGGCGAGGTCGACCGACCGACCGAGCGCAGCCTGGAGGAGCCGAGCCACCTCGTCGAGGGAAACGGCCGGGACCGAGAGCCGCACGTCGTCACCAGAGGAGGTGCCTGCGCTGCGCACCGAGATCGCATGGAGGCCGACCAGGCGCTGGGCCGGGTTCTGCGAGATCGTCACCGCCTGCACCCTCGCGAGGGGCACGACGGCGTCGCGACGTTCGAGCAGACCCCGACGCATCCGCAACTCGTCGTGGGAGCGCACGACGGTGAGGTCGTGATGCGCGACGACGGCGGCGATCGCTGCGGTGACGAGCGCGAGCGCGACCAGCACCACGGCGCCGAGGAGGAGGCCCAGGGATGTGGCGACCTGTGTGGCCTCGGACTCGACGAGCTCGCCGACCTGGCGCGGCAGCCGCGACACCACGTCGTAGAACCCGCCGAGCACGGCGAAGACGACGAGCAGGTTCGACCCGAGCACGCCGCTCAACAGGATCCGCTGGGTGTCGAGCCGTAGGACCGTGACGTCGGGCGGTGCCGGGATCGCCGCGCCGTCGACCCCGGCCTCCGAGGGGCCGACCTCGGCAGCATCGAGGCGCACCCGGGCGCGGGCGGCGAGGACGGCTTCGCTGATCGCGGCGGCCTCGCGCCGCGGCAGGGCGTCGAGCACGAGCTCCGCGGTCCCTCCCCCACCCGCGGTCTCGATGCGCACGACCGCGTGTCCGAGCAGCCGGTGGACGAAGGGCTCGTGCACCTCCACCTGCTGGACCCGTCCGACCGGCACCCGCCGGTAGGTGCGTCGGAACACGCCGTCGTCGAGGGTCAGCATCGAGCCGTCGAAGCTCCAGGTGCGACGCCACCACGTGAGCAGGGCCCCGACGACGGCGATTGCCCCGATCGCCGCGGCGGCCCACCGGTTGCCGAGCAGGAGGAGGAACAGCACGAGCCCGCCGGGGCCGCGGGGCGCGACCAGCGACAGCCACGGAGAGGCTGGGTGGGTGCGCCGCGGCGCCGCCCAGAGCTCTGCCGGCGGTTCGGACGGCGGTTCAGACGGCGTCATCGCGCCCGGCGCGCTCGAGCACCACCTGGCGGAACCGATCGGCCACCTCAGGGACGAGCCCCGGCACGCCTCCGTCGGTGGTGGCGGCGGCGGTCGTGATCCCGGCCGTCGTCAGGCCGAGGAGCCGGTCGAGCGGCCCACGGCTGAGGTCGATCTGCTGGACCCGCCGGTACGGGACGATCGAAGTGCGGCGAACCACCACCCCGCGTCGGATCTCGAGGGCGTCGGCGCCGAGGCGGTACGACCAGCGGCGGTGGTACAGCGGAGGCCACACGACGGCGACCACCGCGGCGACGAGGAACGCGGCCGCGGGGATGATGGCCCGCGGGACCGGATCGAGGGCCTCCGCGCGCCGGGCGATCAGTTCACCGACTCCGAGGAGCACCGCGACGACGGCGCCCGCGGCGAGGAGTTCGAGCCGCCAGCGCAGCACCATGCGAGGGTGCAGGCGTCGCCACGCCTCGTCCGCCGCCGGGTCGCCAGCCGCCCCGCCGTCGACCTCGAGGGTCACGACACCAGCGTGGCCACCGCGGAGAAGTGCAGCACCGCCGCCACGACGGTGAAGGCGTGCCAGATCTCGTGGTAGCCGAACACCTTCGGCCAGGGATCGGGCCACTTGGTGAGCAGGACGGGGAAGCCGACCGTGTAGGCGATGCCACCCGCGACGATGAGGAGCAGCTGGCCGGGCGACAGGTGGTTGACGAGCACCGGAGTGGCCGCCACGGCTGCCCATCCGAGGATCGGGTAGAGCGCGAAGCCGAGCCAGCGCGCCCGGTGGAAGGCGAGGAGCTTGAGCACCACGCCGAGGGTTGCTCCCACGCCCACGACGGTGAGGAGCGGGATGCCCCACGCAGGTGGCAGGGCGAGCAGGCAGACCGGCACGTAGGTGCCCGCGATGAGCAGGAAGATCATCGAGTGGTCGAGCCGCTGCATGATCGCCCGGGCCCGTGGGGTGCGAGCGAGTCGGTGGTAGGCGGCGGACGTGCCGAAGCCGGCGAGGAGGGTGGCCGCGTAGATCGCTGCGGCGACGCGGGCGGTGGCGCTGTTCGCGACGAGGACGAGGGCGATGCCGGCGGGCACGGCGAGGAAGAACATCGCGGCGTGGGCGCGGCCTCGCCAGGTCGGGAGGTCGAGCACGTCGCCCACGATCGTCACGGTCCGAACCCTACCCCCGCAGGGGCCGACACAGACGTCAGGGCGTTGCCAGCGCCTCGGATCGTGGTCGTCGCCGTCGGAGGCTGAGAGGAGCCTGGACCTCGGCGGCCGGAGCGCCCGCCATACTTGGAGCCATGCCCGACCGTGTCGAAGGTGGACAGAGCCTGGTGATCGTGGCCAACCGCCTCCCCGTCCGTTGGGTCGAGGACGGCGACTCCGGCCACTGGGAGCGCAGCCCGGGAGGGCTCGTCTCCGCGGTGGGTCCGGCGGTCACCGACTACGGCGAAGCGGCGTGGATCGGGTGGACCGGCGTCGAGGGCGACGAGCCGCCGTTCACCGTCGACGACCTCACCCTGTGGCCGGTCGCGATGACCCACGACGAGAAGTCGCTGTTCTACGACGGCATGTCGAACGGCACGCTCTGGCCGCTCTACCACGACAAGGCGGTCCCGGCGGAGTTCCACCGCCACTGGTGGGACGGCTACCGGCGCATCAACCGGCGCTTCGCCGAGGCGGCGGCCGAGGTCGCCGGCGACGGAGCCACGGTGTGGGTCCACGACTACCAGCTCCAGCTCGTCCCCGGCATCCTCCGCGAGCTGCGCCCCGACCTGCGCATCGGGTACTTCCTCCACATCCCGTTCCCGCCACCCGAGCTGTTCGTCGCCCTCCCCTGGCGCAACGCGATCGTCAACGGCATCCTCGGCGCCGACCTCGCTGGCTTCCAGACGCCCGACTCGGCCGGCAACTTCCACCGCCTCGCCGTCCGGTTGGGGCTCGCCGAGCGGGCCAGCGCGGACACCCTGCGCTGCGGCGACCGCACCGTCGTCGCCCGCGCCTTCCCCATCGGCATCGACGTGGCGCGCTACGACCAGGGCGCTCGCACCGACAAGGTGTCCGACCACGCCCGCGACCTGCGCGCCCGGCTCGGCGCCCCCCACGTCGTGCTGCTCGGCGTCGACCGTCTCGACTACACCAAGGGCATCGACGTGCGGCTGCGCGCCCTCAAGGAGCTGCTCGACGAGGGAACGGTCAGCCCGAGCCAGGTCACGATGGTGCAGGTCGCCCAGCCGAGCCGCGACGACGTCGAGGCGTACAACACGCTGCGCGACGAGGTCGACCGGCTCGTCGGGGAGATCAACGGCGACCACGGCCGGGTCGGCTTCCCCGTCGTGCACTACATCCACCAGAACGTCGACTTCGACGAGCTGCTCGCCATGTACCGGGCCGCCGACGTCATGGTCGTCACCCCGTTCCGCGATGGCATGAACCTGGTGGCCAAGGAGTACGTCGCGACCCGCTACGACCTCACCGGCGCCCTCGTCCTCTCGGAGTTCGCAGGAGCGGCCACCGAACTCGCCGACGCGGTCCTCGTCAACCCCTACGACATCGACGGGCTGAAGTCGGCGCTCGCCCATGCGGTGTCGATGGAACCGGTAGAGGCCCGACAGCGGATGGAGAAGCTCCGCGCCGCCGTGCTCGCCAACGACGCCGTCGACTGGGCGCGAGGGTTCCTCAGCGACCTCGCGGCCGACTAGGGGCTAGGGGCGCTCGGCCTCCTCGTCGGGCCAGCGAGCGTGCACGAAGTACTCGACCGCCCCTCGGTGGCCGCGCACCGGTGACTCCATCGTGTCGACCACCTCCCACCCCTCGGCGCGGATGCCCTCGACGGCCAGTTCGAGCGCGGTCGCGAGGTCGTCGTCGGTGGTGGGCAGCTCGCCACGGCCGAGCTCGAACATCGGCTTCACGAGCCCGACCAGGTGGGTCCCCGGGCCGGGCAGGCCGTTCGCCGCGATCTGTCGGGCGACGTCGCGGAGCGACAGCTTGGTGACGTCGACGACGACGATGTGTGGCTGCCAGCCGAGCAGCTCGGGGGTCACGTCGGCGACGTTGGTGCGTTCGAGGTTCCGCACGCGGGGATCCTGCTGTAGCGAGCCGAGGAGCTGGCCGTAGCCGACATCGACGGCGGCCACCTCGACCGCGCCCCGCTCGAGGAGCGTGAGGGTGAACCCGCCCGTGCAGGCCCCGAGGTCGACGCCACGCCACCCGGTCGGATCGAGGCCGAAACGGTCGAGCGCCGCACGGAGCTTCTTCACCCCTTGGGGCTCCTTGGGCGGGCGCACGACGATGCGGGCGTCGAGGCGGACCTGGGACGCCGGATTGGTGAGGACCGCACCGTCGACGGTGACCCGGTGCTCGGCGAGCGCCGCCTCGGGGTCGTCGACCGGCGGGTCGCGGGACTCGAGGAGGTCGATGAGCTTGCGGCGCCGCACCTCACCACGGTAGCGACGAGGAGCAATCTCGCTCGCGACCTGCGACACTGGTGTGATGGACGTCACGCCCCATGTGGTGAGCCAGGTCGCTCCCGAGGCGATCGAGCGGATCAGGCGCCGACGGGCCGAACTGCGCAACGCCGAGGACCACCTGGCGTCGGCGGCCGCCACGCCCTCCTCTGCGCGCCTCGACCTGTGGTGGGCGAAGGTCAGCCACGCCACCGCCGAGCTCGCGGCCCGGTTCCACGAGCACGTCGACGACACCGAGCGCGAGGGCGGCCTCTACGAGGAGATCGCGGCCGCCGCCCCACGACTCAGCGCGCACCTCGATCGACTCCGGCGCGAGCACGAGGTCATCGCCCAGGCCATCCGCATCCTCCGCGACGGCGCGGCGCCGGTCGATCCGGTGCAGGTCACCGCACGCCGCGAGCAGATCCTCGAGGTGCTCTCGCTCCTCGCGCGGCATCGCTTCAACGGCTCCGACCTCCTCTATGAGGCCTACCAGGTCGACATCGGCGCGGCGGACTGAGCCACCGGCGCACACGCCCCGGCTCCGCCGGAACCTCGACCGCTACGCTGCGACGCATGGCAACCACGCGAAACGCAACGACGCATTGGGAAGGCTCGCTGATGGAGGGGGCCGGTAAGGTCACCCTCGAATCGTCGGGGCTCGGCACCTACGACGTGTCCTGGCCGTCCCGGGCCGAGGAGCCGAACGGCAAGACCAGCCCGGAGGAGCTCATCGCGGCCGCCCACTCGGCGTGCTTCTCGATGGCGCTCTCGCATCGGTTGGCCCAGGACGGCAACGCGCCCGAGTCGGTCGACACGAACGCCGCGGTCACCTTCCAGCCCGGTGAGGGCATCACCGGCATCCACCTCACCGTGAAGGCGAAGGTGCCGGGCCTCTCGGCCGAGGCATTCGCCGAGGCGGCCGAGGGCGCGAAGGCGGGGTGTCCGGTCAGCAAGGCGCTCGCCGGCACCACCATCACCCTCGACGCCGAGCTGCTCTGAGGATCTGATCGCGGGCTCCCGGCCGGGCTCAACCCCGGTCGAGGAGCACCCGGCCGCCCACCAGCACCCGGGTGACCCTCAGCTCGTCGTCGAGGACGACGACGTCGGCCGGTGAGCCGGGCGCGAGCGCTGCCAGCTCCGGCCGGCCGGCCAGGCGCGCGGGCACGATCGTCGCGGCACGGAGGGCGGCATCGAGGGACGCACCGACGGTCACGAGGTTGCGCACCGCCCGGTCCATCGTCAGCGCGCTCCCCGCCAGCGTCGCCTCCGCATCGTCGAGGCGCACCGCCACGCCGTCGGACACCACGCGCCGGCCACCCAGCTCGACGACGCCCGGCGGGTGCGCCGCTGCTGCGGTGGCGTCGGTGACGAGCGCGACCCGGTCGGGCGCGGCGGCCACGGCGAGGCGCACGGCGTCGGGCGCGACGTGCACGAGATCAGCGATGAGGCCGACGGTCACGTCGGGTCGGGAGAGGGCCACTCCGGCCGGGCCGGGGTCGCGTGGGGCGAACCGGCGGTGGGCGTTGAATGCGTGTGTGAGGGCCTGTGCGCCCCGGTCGAACGCGGCGTGGGCGGTCTCGGCGTCCGCGTCCGTGTGTCCGATCCACACCACGACCCCCCGGGCCCGCAGCCGGTCGATCAGGTCGAGCGCGCCCGGTCGCTCGGGGGCGAGGGTCATGGTGGTGACCGGGCCGGCGTCGAGGAGCCGCTCGAGAAGGTCGAGGTCCGGCGCCACCACGGCGTCGGGGTCGTGCGCGCCGATCCACCGCGGCGAGAGGAACGGACCTTCGAGGTGGGCCCCGAGGATGCGAGGGCCCGACTCCGCTCCGGCAGCGGTGGCCATCGTGCGGAGCGCCGCGACGACTCGGGTCTCGGGGCTCGACACGAACGTCGGCTGGTAGCTCGTCACGCCGGTGGCGACGAGGGCGTCGCCCGCCCGGCGGTAGTCGTCGACCTCCGCGGCGAGGAAGTCGACCCCGGCGACGCCGTTCACCTGGAGGTCGACGAACCCCGGAGCGGCGACGCCTCCCCCACCGTGGGGAGGGAGGCCGACCGCGGCGATCGTCCCGTCGACGACCTCGACGTCGCCGGGGACCAGAACGCCCTCGACGAGGGCCGCGTCGACACCGAGGCGCATGGCGACGAGCGTACCGACGGCACCGTCCCCGGTGGGGAGGGGTCGCGGGTGGCATTCTTGGCGCCCATGGACGAGCGCGTGGTCACCAACGGCGACATCGAGCTGCGGGTGGAGGTGACCGGGGGCGGGCCGACGATCCTCTGCGTCCACGGGTGGCCCGAGCTCGCCCACTCGTGGCGCCACCAGGTCGCCCACTTCACCGAGCGGGGCTACATGGTCGCGGCGATGGACGTGCGGGGATACGGCGGCAGTAGCGCCCCGAGCGAGGTCGAGCGCTACACGATGCGGGAGCTCACGGGCGATGTGGCCGCGGTGATCGAGGCGCTCGGCGACGAGCCGGTGGTGCTGTTCGGCCACGACTGGGGTGCACCCATCGTCTGGCACACCGCGATCCGCTACCCCGACCGGGTGCGAGGCGTCGCGGGGCTCAGCGTTCCCCACACGCCGCCCGGCCCGGTGTCGCTGCTCGACATCTTCGACCAGGTGTACGCCGACCGGTTCTTCTACATGCTCTACCTCGCCCGACCTGGAGTGCCCGAGGCCGAACTGGGTGCCGACCCACGGACCGCGCTCAAGCGGATCTTCCACACGCTCTCGGGCGCCGGGGAGAGCGACGCCTTCCTCGCCGACGCCCCGCGGGACGCCTCGCTGCTCGACCTGTTGCCCGAGGCGCCCGACGGTCCGCTGTCGTTCATGTCCGACGACGACCTCGACCGCTACGCCGAGGCCTTCGCCCGGTCGGGTTTCGTCGGCGGGGTGAACCGCTACCGGGCCCAGGCCCTCGACCCCGACGACAGCGCCGACATCCACGGCGCCACCGTCGACGTGCCGTCGTGCTTCGTCGCCGGCGAGCTCGACATGGTGCGCAACATGGTTCCTGGCGTCGATCTGTTCGCCGACCCGGGTGCGGCGTGCACCGACTTCCGCGGTGCCACGCTCGTCCCCGGCGCCGGACACTGGGTGCAACAGGAGGCACCCGCGGCGACCAACGCCGCGCTCGAGGCGTTCGTCGACTCGCTCGGGGCCGGCTGAGGGGTGACGGTGATCGACCGCCTCGCCCGTCCCCGGCTCGTCGTCGAGGTGCTCGAGAGCGACGGTTCGGTCACTCACGACGTCGCGTGCGACTCGGCCGGGCGGCATCGCGTCGGGCCGCTCGAGGTCGAGCTCGCCGTCGACGGCTACCACATCGGCTGGTCGGTGGCGAACCCCGGTTCCGAGCCGGTCCGCGTGATGTCGATCGGGGTGGCGTGGGACGCCGGCCCTGGTGGGGACGATCCGCGGTTCTTCCGCAACGGCTACCAATCGTGGAGCCCGACCTCGGTCGCACGACTCGGCGTCGACGTCGATCCCTCCACCGTGGAGGGCACCATCGGTCTCGTTCGACAGATGCACCATGCCGATCCCCGTGTCGCGCCTCCAGGCTGGCTGCGATCGGAGCTGGTGGGCGTGCTCTCCCTCGAAGGTGGCCGCCTGCTCCTCGTCGGGTTCGATGCCGGCGCGACCCACGACGCCACGGTGTGGGCCCGACGCACCGACGACGGTCGGGTCGAGGGCGTCGCCTCCGCGTACCTCGGTGGCGCGGTGCTCCCCGGGGGCGCCGAGCGGAGGCTCCACGGTTTCGGGGTGGTGGAGGGGCAGCGGGGTGAGGCGTCGGCCCTCCTCGAAGGCTGGGCGGCTCGGGTCGGCCGGCTCGGTGCCGCCCGCGTCGACGCGCCGTACCAGGTGGGCTGGTGCTCCTGGTACCACTACTTCCACGGCATCAGCGAGGAGACATTCCGCCACAACCTCGCACTCGCGGGCGACTGGCCCTTCGCGGTGTTCCAGCTCGACGACGGCTACCAGGCGGCGATCGGCGACTGGCTCGCGACCAACGAGCGGTTCCCGTCCTCGCTCGATCGGCTCGCGGCCGACATCGCGGCGACGGGGGCCACGCCCGGCATCTGGCTCGCCCCCTTCCTCGCCGGACCTGAGTCCGAGCTGGCACGCCGGCACCCGGACTGGATCGCCCGCCACCGGTCGGGTCGGGCGCTCGTCGGCATGGTGAACGAGGGCTGGGGCGGTCCGGTCCACACGCTCGACACCACCAACCCCGAGGTGCTCGCCCACCTCGAGGCGACCGCCGCCGCCCTCGTCGACGCGGGGTTCCCGTACCTCAAGCTCGACTTCACCTACGCCCCGTCGTTCGACGGCGAGTTCCTCGACCCGACCCGGACCCCCGCCGAACGGGTGCGGGCCGGGATGGAGGCGATACGTCGGGGCGCCGGCGAGGAGACCTTCCTCCTCGGGTGCGGGCTGCCGATCGGCGCGGGGATCGGCGTCGTGGACGGGATGCGCATCGGCGCCGACGTCGCCCCGTGGTGGGACGTGCAGCCGACGCAGTGGAACCCGCCCGGGTACGGGAACGTCGAGCCCGCGACCCGCAACGCCTGGGTGAACACCCTCACACGGTCCTTCATGCACCGTCGGCTGTGGCTCAACGACCCGGACTGCCTGATGCTGCGCACGTCGGAGACCTCGCTCAGCCCGGAGGCGGCCAGGGCGTGGGCACTCGCGGTGGGGGTGTCGGGTGGCATGGCCCTCGTGTCCGACGACCTCGCCCTCCTCGACGCCGACGCCCGTCGCCTGCTCGACGAGGTGCTCGCGCTCGGTCGGGCCTCCGACGAGGCCGCGAGGACCGGCACCCCGGCCCGCTGCCTCGACCTGTTCGACACCGACACTCCTGTGCGCCTCGCCGCGGCCGGCGCCGAGCTCCACGGCGCGCCCGACGGAGCGGGCGCCACGGTGCGCTCCTCCCCCACTCCCGGAGGGTGATGGTCGCCGACCCTGCCTCCGACGACCGGGCGGCGATCGCCCGTCACGAGGCGGCGGTCGAGCACCTCCTCGTGCCGATGCTCGCCCGCTACGAGCGCGACGAGCTGGCGGCCACTCCCGAGGGCCGTGAGGTCCTCGACGCGCCACCGCACCTGCGACGCTCCCTGGCGATCGCCGCGCTCGCCGGCCCGCGGTCCGGCTGGACCGCGGCGCACCTCGCCGAGGTGGCACCCACCGACCACTGGCCGGCCGAGCTCGTGCGTGCGCTGGTCCGGCGCAAGATCGAGTGGGATCCCGAGTCCGCTGCTCTCGCGCTGCGGCTCGTCGCCGCGACCGACTTCGACGACGAGCGGATCCAGTTGGTGCTCCGAGCCGCCGATCAGGTGGCCGAGACCCACCCCGCACACCCTGGTGTGGTCGACGGGCTCGAGCAGGTGCTCGCCCGATGCCGGGCGACCCCGCCGCACCGCTACCGGGTGCCCGAGATGACAGCACGGGTCGTGGCTGCGCTCGCCCGGCACTCCCCGCCCGAGTTGCTCGACCTCTCCCCCGTCCTCGACACCGACGCCTGGGGTCCGGCCGCCCGCGAGGTGCTGCGCTCCGCCGACGAGCGCGGTGTCGACGTCACCGCGCTCCTCCGGTGCCTCGCCGCGGCGCCGCGTGGATCCGAGCCGACGGCGCGGTGGTTCCAGCAGCTCGACGGCCTGCTCGCCGACGCCGCCACCCGACGGACCGTCGACGAGCTGGTCGAGCTGCTCGTCGAGCTGCCGGTGAGCGACGAGGGGCGGCTCGTCGACCCCGGCAACGACCATTTGGCCCGTGCGGCGGTGTGGGCACTCGCCCGCTTCGACGAGCCGACCGAGCAGGTCGATCTGTTGGGGTTCGTGGCCGTGCGGTGCTCTCGGACCAATGGGCGTCCCCGGGTCACCGAGGCGCTGTGCGGCAAGGCGGCAGGGGCCGCGGTGTGGGTGCTCGGCCGGCTGCGCGACGAGGCCGGCCCGGTGAGCAGGCTCGCCGAGGAGGCGCTCCATCGCCTGTGGGAGGACGTCGATCGGGGCGACACGCTCCGCCGCATCGGCCGGGCGCTCGGCCACGACGAGACCACGATCGCCGACCGCATCGCCGCCCGGCGCCGGTCTCGATGAGGACGCCGGACGGGCTCGGCAGCGATGCCGCGGCATCGCTCGACGGCCTCGGCATGGCGCCCACCGAGCTCCGCCGCCGGTCGCTCCCACTCTCCGGCCGGTGACGGTCGTGCCGGGATAGCGTCGGATGGTGCTCTCGTCGTCGCTCGTGGACGCGTATCTCGGCCGGCTCGGGGTCGAGGCCGAACCGCCCTCCCCCGAGGGACTGGCCCGGCTCCACCGCGCACATGTCGAGCGGGTCCCCTGGGAGACGTTGTGGATCCAGATGGGTGAGCGATGGGGCATCGACCCGGTCGAGTCGGCGCGGCGCATCGCCGAGGAGGGTCGAGGCGGCTACTGCTTCCACCTGAACGGTGCATTCGGACTCCTGCTCGAGGCGCTCGGCTACGAGGTGACCCGCCACATCGGTGGGGTGCACGGCCTCGATGGCCCCTCGGAGGACGAGTTGACCAACCACCTCGTCCTCGCCGTGCACGGGCTGGCCACCGACGACGATCCGAGTGGCAGCTGGTATGTCGACGTAGGCCTCGGCGACGCGCTGCACGATCCATTGCCGCTCCGGCCCGGCCGCTATCCGCAGTCGGGCTTCACGTTCGAGCTGGCGACCCACACCGGTCCGACCGGCGACTGGCGGTTCATCCACGACCCCAGCCGGAGCTATGCCGGCATGTCGTGGCTGGCCCGGCCCACCGACATCGACGCGTTCGCGGCACGCCACGAGCACCTGTCGACGTCGCCGGACTCGCCGTTCGTGCGGTGGCTCGTCGTCCAACGGCGTCATCCCGACGGCGTCGACGTCCTGAGGGGCCTCCACCTCACCAGGTCTGGACGCGGTCCCGCCCGCCAGGTCGTCGAGGACTCCGACACGCTCCTCGACGTCCTGCGAGAGGTCTTCGGCCTCGACATCGCCGACCGGTCGTCCGAGGAGCGAGCCGCCCTCTGGACCCGCGTCTGGAACGCCCACCTCACCTATGTCGGTGAGAGCCCGCCGGCGGGCACATGAGGTCGATGGACGAGCGGTCCGACGGAACGTACGATGCCGGCGTGCCGGGGGGACGAGACGACGGGGTGCCGGGCGGGTCGACGACCGTGGAGGAGCGAGCACTGCTCGTCCCTCTCGAATCGACCACCGTCGCCAACACACGTGGCGCAGGCACCGTCGTCATGGAGAACCGCCTCTCGGCCAACTCCCGGTCGACGACGCACATGCGGATGTCGCTGCGCTCCGACGGACCCGACGCGGTCATCGACGGCCGGTCCCAGGTGATCTCGGCGAAGGTGCCCAACTGGCTGCGCGTGGTCTTCAACTACGCGGGGTCGAACCACGGTCCCAACGCCGAGCTCCCGGCCGAGATCGAGCTGAGCGTGCAGGTCGACACGGCCACGCGACGCATCGTGGCCGTCGACATCGCCCGAGCCGAGACCGAGTACGCCGCGTACCGCTCGGTGGCGACCCACT
>CAZAVX010000078.1:0-14567 GCA_964488835.1 uncultured Iamiaceae bacterium
GGCTCTACGTGAACGGCGCCGAGCTGTGGGGGGTCACCGTCTTCCCCGACCTCGATCTCAACGGCACCTTCCTCGGCGTGTGGCTCGCGCACACCGGCTTCGGCCTCCCGCTCGCCACCTACCTGCTGCGGAACTACATCGGGTCCCTCCCGTCGTCGATCATCGAGTCGGCGAAGATCGACGGGGCCGACCACTTCACGATCTTCTGGCGGCTCATCGTCCCGCTCTCGGTGCCGGCGCTCGCCGCGTTCGCGATCTTCCAGTTCCTCTGGGTCTGGAACGACCTGCTCGTCGCCTACGTGTTCCTCGGCGGCACCCGCGACACCCGGGTCATCACCATCGCCCTCTCGGCGCTCTCGGGCTCGCGGGGCGACAGCTGGCACCTGCTCACCTCGGCGGCGTTCGTGTCGATGGTGCTGCCCCTCACGGTCTTCTTCTCCCTGCAGCGCTACTTCGTCCGGGGTCTCACCGCCGGTTCGGTCAAGGGGTGACCCAGGCGCCGGCGCGCCGTCGGTCCGTGGACGCGCTCGATCCCCTCGATCCGAAGAAGAAGTGGCGGGCGATCACGGTCGCCACCGTGCTGCTCGTGCCGGGCTTCTGGAGCATGCTCGCCGGGCTCGTCGCCCTCGCCTCCGACGACGTCGAGGGCGGCCCCGACCCCGGGCCGGCCATCGCCCTCGGGTTCGCGCTCCTGCCCTTCGTGTTCGTCGCCCTCGCGTTCCTCTCCCTGCACCGCTCGGCTCCGATCGCGGTGTTGAAGGCGATGGGGCTGTCGCTCGTGGTCGGGCTCACCGTGTCGGGTATCGCCGGCGACGCCGTCACCGGCATGGTGGCGGGCGTCGGCGCGGGCGGGGTCGCCGCGCTGCGGGCCGAGCCGTACCACCGGTGGAAGGTGCGGGCGGCGGCGGTGGCCTTCGCCTCGCTCTACACGATGGTGCTCGTGCGGGTCGCCGGCGACATCGTGCTGCTGTCGGCCCCGATCCTCCCCCTGACGGCCATCGGGCTGGCCGACCACTACGTCGAGTGGAGGGCCAGACCCGACTGACCGTCGTGGCGGCCGGGGCCAGAGGCGGGATCAGGCCGGCTCGAGCACCGGGTCCTCGTCGGGATCGGCGTCGAGGCCGTCGACCTCACCCCGGCGTGCCAGCTCGTCGGCGTCGATGGCGGACTCCGCGCCGTGGCCCTCCACGTCGATGCTCGGCAGGATGCGGTCGAGCCAGCGCGGGAGCCACCAGTTGCGATCGCCGAGCAGCTCCATCGTGGCGGGCACGAGCAGCATGCGGATGATCGTGGCGTCGAGGAACACCGCGACGGCCAGCCCGATGCCGGCCATCTTCAGGATGCGGTCCTCGCTGAGGGCGAACGCCCCGAACACGACGATCATGATCGCCGCGGCGGCCGAGATGACCCGGGCGGTGGCCGCCAGGCCGTTCGCCACCGAGAGATGGCTGTCACGGGTGCGGTCCCAGTCCTCGCGGATGCGGGAGAGGAGGAACACCTCGTAGTCCATCGACAGGCCGAACACGATGGCGAACATCATCATCGGCATGAACGGCTCGATCGGTGCGCCGGCGAGACCGAGCAGCCCGGCGCCCCATCCCCACTGGAAGATGGCGACGATGATGCCGTAGGCGGCACCGATCCCGAGCAGGTTCATGACGACGGCCTTCAGCGGCACGAGCACCGATCGGAAGACGACCATCAGCAGCACGAACGAGAACAGCAGCACGGCGGCGAAGAACACCGGCAGGCGGGCACCGAGGTAGTCGGTGAAGTCGACGTTCATCGCCACCGCACCGGCCACCGCGATGTCGAGGCCCGTGCCCTCCTGGGCGGCGGGTACGACGTCGTCACGGAGGCGGTGCACCAGCTCGGTCGTCGCCTCGTCCTGGGGCGAGGTGGTGGGCAGCACCTGCCACATCAGCGCGGTCGGGGCCTCCATGTCGTTCGGGATCGGCCCGAGCGCCGAGGCCACGCCGGGGTCGGCGTCGATCGCCGCGGTGATGGCGAAGAGCGTCTGCTCGTCGACCGGGCCGTTCACCTCGGCGGCGAGCACGAGCGGCCCGTTGTAGCCCGGGCCGAAGCCCTCGGCGATCAGGTCGTAGGCGGCACGCGTGGTCGTGCCCTCCGGGTAGTTCCCCTCGTCGGAGAACCCGAGGCGCAGCCCGAAGACCGGCAGGGCGAGCACGACGAGGATCGCGGCGCCGGCCAGCGCCGCGGGCCACGGCCGGTGCTGGATGACCCGGCTCCACCGGTAGGCGATCGTGCGCTCGACCGGCGGGTGGTTGCGGGGTGGGAGGGGCTTCTTCAGCGGGGCGATCGCGAAGCCGGCGAGCAGCACGACCGCGGCGAGCGGGAGGGCGAAGAGCAGCGGGTCGATCGAGAACGCCACGCCGAGGAGTGCGACCGCGACGAGCCCAGCGGCGATCACGCCCCGCCAGCGGGTGACCTCGACGTGGGCCCCCACGATGCCGATGAGGGCCGGCAAGAGGGTGATGGAGGCCACCATCGTGACGAGGACGACGGCCGCCGCACTCACGGCGAGCCCGGTGATGAACCCGAGCTGCATGAGCACCATCCCCATCAGGGAGATGACGACGGTGGCGCCCGCGAAGGCGACCGCCCGGCCCGCCGTGTTGATGGCGACGACCGTCGAGGCCTCGAGGTCGTGGCCGGCCCGGCGGTTCTCGCGGAACCGGGTGACGATGAACAGCGCGTAGTCGATGCCGACACCCAGGCCGATCATCACCCCGAGCATCTGGGCGAAGTCGGGCACCTCGACGACGTGGCTGAGAAAGCCCGCCCCGATGAGCCCGACGCTGATGCCGGCGATGGCGACCCCGATGGGCAGCCCCATTGCGAGCACCGAGCCGAAGGCGATGATGAGGATGACGATGGCGAATGCCAGGCCCACGAGCTCGGCCGTGGGCTCCTCGAAGGGGGCGAACACCACGCCGCCGAGCTCGACGCGCAGACCGTCGAGCTCGGGCATGTTCGCCTCGATGACCTCGAGGATCTCCGCGGCGTCCTCGAGGGTGGTGTCCGACGGCATCTCCACCTGGGCGTAGGCGAGCTGTCCGGCGAGGGGGCCTTGCTGGGCGACCTGGTTCGCTCCCTCCTCGCTGTAGGGGCTGACGACGCGGAGCCCCTCGAGGTCGTCGACGACCGTGAACAGCGACTCCATCGCCGTGCGCACCTCGGGGTCGTCGACCCCGTCGGCGCTCGTGAACACGATCGTGCCGCCCCAACCCGAGCCGGCACCGTCGAAGTGTTCCTCGAGGATGTCGAAGCCCTGACGGCTCTCGACGTCGGGGAGCGAGAACTCGGTGCGTGTCTTGGTGCCGACGCCGGCGAGCGCGGCACCTCCGATGATCGCCGTCGCGATCCACAGTGCGACGACGACGAAGCGGTGGCGGTAGCACCACCGGCCGAGACGGGCGAACATGAGCGCCTCCGTGGGGTGGGGTTCGTGGAAGATCGTCCCTCTACTGACGACGCGGAGGGAAGGAACTTGTCAGAGAACTTCGTCACACCTGCGAAACCCGCTGTGGTGGCAGGTGGCGGCGGGCGAGACTGACGCCATGGTCGAACCCCACCGCGCCGAGATGGTCGACCTCGGTCCCGCCACGCTCCGGGTGTGGGAGTGGGGCGAACCGGGCCACCCGGCGGTCCTCTGCCTCCACGGCGCCTTCGACCACGGGCGGATGTTCGACGGGCTCGCACCGCGGCTCGTCGAGCGCGGGTTCCACATCCTCGCGCCCGACCTGCGGGGCCACGGCGACAGCGTGCGGGTCTCCAGCGGTCACGTCTGGGAGGCCTCGGCGCTCGACATCGCACGGCTCGCCCGCCGGCTCGGCACGGTCGGCATCGTCGGCCATTCCTTCGGCGGAGGCCAAGCGCTCTTCGTCGCGTCGGTCTGGCCCGAGCTCGTGCGTTGGGTGGTCGATCTCGACGGCCTCGGCCCACCGTCGGCCGAGCTGAGCGCCGAGGTCGACCTCACCGCCGAATGCCAGCGGTCGTTCGACGCGCTCGACCGCCTCCGCAGCCAGCCACCCCGCGTCTATCCCACCCACGACGACGCCGCCGAGCGGCGTCGACGCATCAACGTGCG
Source organism: uncultured Iamiaceae bacterium (assembly GCA_964488835.1). Classification (GTDB taxonomy): domain Bacteria; phylum Actinomycetota; class Acidimicrobiia; order Acidimicrobiales; family SKKL01; genus SKKL01. The sequence goes on from CAZAVX010000078.1 coordinate 4,112, forward strand.
GCTCCCCGAGGAGTGGCTCGCCCACCTCGTGCGTCACGGCACCGAGGTCGTAGAGGGCGGCGTGAGCTGGAAGGCCGATCCCCTCTTCAACGTCGGGTTCCCCGACAGCTTCTCGGTCGACGTGCTCGTCACCCAGTTCCGCGCCATCGAGTGCCCGGTGCTCGTGCTCACCGGCACCGAGCCCGACACCTGGAGCAACCTCGATCCCGTCGACATCGCGACCCGCGTCGAGGCGCTCCGGGCCGTGCACCACTCCGTCGCCGACGCGGGCCACTACCTCCATCTCGAGCAACCGGACCTGGTCGACCAGCGCCTCGCGGCGTTCCTCGCCGAGGTCGGGCCGTGACGACCGAGCCGCCCATCGTGCTCGTCCTCCACCCCCTCGGCGACCCGGGCGGCGGCGGGCCGTGGCGCGCGGCGTTCGGCGCCGCCGGGTGGCCCGGCGAGGTCGTCGCTCCGGATCTGCCCGGGCACGCGGGTGCGGCGCCACCGGTCGGCGGGTGCTACGAGCTCAGCGATCCGGCCTTCGCCGTGGCCGCGCTCGACCTGCCGGTACCGGTCGACCTCGTCGTCGGCGTGGGCGCCAGCGGTTGGGGCGCGCAGCTCGTGGCCCTCGGCGGCCGGGCCCGCGCCGTAGTGCTCGTCGACGGCCTCGGCCGACCCTGGCGCACCACCGACCAGCGGTTCGCCGAGACCTTTCTGCGGCTACGCGCGCTCGAGCAGGTCCCCCACGAGGCGGGGGCTCCCGCTGGTGGACTCGACCCGGCGCTCGCCCATCCGCCGCTCCCCCACGGCGACCGCGAGCTCGCCCGCCGGGCGCTCGACGCCCACACGGGTCCGCTGCTCCTCCTCGAGCCTTCCGACACCGACCGCGACGACCTCGACGAGCTCCTCGGCGGGCGGTCCGCGCCCACCGCGGTCGAGGTCGTCGACTCCCGCCACCCCGACGCGGTCGCCGCAGCCGTCACCTCGTGGTGGCGCACCATGTCGACCTGACCCCCGCCGCGACGGCCGCACCATTCGCGATCCCTGGCATCGGCCCCGCGGATACAGCACACTCAACGGGTCCGACACGGGAGGGGGATCCAGTGTTCGATCAGATCATCTACGAGGTCGACGATCCGGTCGCGACCATCACGTTGAACCGTCCCGAGGCGCTCAACGCGTGGACCGGCACGATGTCGCGCGAGCTGCGTGAGGCCGTCCGGCGGGCCGAGGCCGATCCCGCGGTGGTCGGCATCGTCGTCACGGGCGCGGGCAGGGGGTTCTGCGCCGGTGCCGACCTCGACGTGCTGTCGGACCTGTCGGCCGGTGGCTCGGGGAGCGATCTCCCTGACACCGCCAGCGAGGGCCCGGCGACTCCACGCGGCGACGACTTCGCCGGCACCTACACCTTCCTCATGGCCACACCGAAGCCGGTCATCGCCGCGATCAACGGGCCGGTCGCCGGCATGGCCCTGCCGCTCGTCCTCTGCTGCGACCTGCGGTTCATGGCCGAATCGGCGGTCGTCGTCAGCGCGTTCGCCCAACGGGGGCTCATCGCCGAGTGGGGACTCAGCTGGCTGCTCCCGCGGCTCGTGGGTCCGGGAGCGGCCCTCGACATCCTCTTCTCCTCCCGGCGCATCGACGGCCCCGAGGCGGCGTCGCTCGGGCTCGTCAACCGGTGCCTGCCCGACGACGAGCTGCTCCCCCACTGCCGCGACTACGTCGAGCACCTCGCGCGCAGCTGCTCGCCGACCTCGCTCGCGATCATGAAGCGCCAGGTGGTCGAACAGCTGCACCGGGGTCTCGGCGAGGCGGAGCACGAGTCGCAGCGGTTGATGCTCGAGAGCTTCGGGCGCCCCGACTTCGCGGAGGGCGTGCGCTCGTTCCAGGAGCGTCGCGACCCCCGGTTCGCTCGCCTCACCGGCCCACCGCCGGCGTGACCTGACGGATAAAACAGCATACTCTTTGTCCGACCGCTGCCAGCTGGGAGGACACACATGGCCGAGGCCTGGATCATCGACGCGTGCCGCACCCCTCGGGGGATCGGCAAGGCCGGGAAGGGTGCGCTGAGCGACGCCCATCCCCAGCACCTCGGCGCGGCGGTGCTCGCCGCCATCGTCGAGCGCACCGGCATCGATCCCTCACTCATCGACGACGTGGTGTTCGGCACCCACATGCAGACCGGCACCCAGGGCGGCGACCTCGCCCGCATGGCGGCCCTCGACGCCGGTCTCCCTGTCCAGGTGAGCGGCGTGACCCTCGACCGGTTCTGCGGGTCGGGCATCACGACGACGAACCTCGCCGCGGGTGCGGTGATGTCGGGCCTCGAAGACCTCGTCGTCGCCGGCGGGGCCGAGATGATGTCGTCCTACGGGGCGAACAACGCCGGCGCCCCGCGGTTCAGCCCCTTCATGGATCGGGGCAACGACCGGCTCCGCGAGCGCCATCCGCAGTCGAACCAGGGCGTGGCGGCCGACGCCATCGCCACGCTCGAGAAGATCCCCCGGTCGGCGCTCGACGAGCTGTCGCTCGAATCCCAGCGCCGGGCCGCCGCCGCAATCGCCGAGGGGCGCTTCGAGCGCAGCCTCGTTCCCGTCTACCACCCCGACGGCCGCCTCCTCCTCGACCGCGAGGAGTACCCGCGGCCCGACACCACCCTCGAGACCCTCGCCAGCCTGCCCCCGGCGTTCGAACAGGTCGCCTCGGTGCCCCTGAACGAGGCCGGCGACACGTTCGCCTCGGAGATCCTGCGTCGCTATCCCGGACTCGAGATCGAGCACGTCCACCACGCGGGCAGCTCCTCGGGCGTGGTCGACGGCGCCGCCGCGATCCTCGTGGCGAACTCCGACTTCGCGAAGGCCCACGGCCTCACGCCCCGCGCCCGGGTCGTGGCGGTGGCGAACGTCGGCGACGATCCCACCCTCATGCTGAACGCTCCGGTGCCCGCAGCCCGGAAGGTGCTCGAGCGGGCCGGGCTCAGCCTCTCCGACATCGACCTCTTCGAGGTGAACGAGGCCTTCGCCGTCGTGCCCGAGAAGTTCATCCGCGACCTCGACATCGACCGCGAGAAGATCAACGTCAACGGCGGCGCGATCGCTCTCGGTCACCCCATCGGTGCCACCGGGGCGATGCTGATCGGCACGGTCCTCGACGAGCTCGAGCGGCGTGACGGCCAGTTCGGCCTCGTCACGATGTGCGCCGCGGGCGGCATGGCCCCCGCCATCGTCATCGAGCGGATCTGACCCCACCCGAGGCGCACGCCCCGCGGGTGGCTACACCCAGCGGGGCAGCGTCTCGAGGTGCCGTCGCATCCGGAAGCGGGCCAGCGCGGCGTCGCGGGCGACGATCGCCTCGACGATCTCCTCGTGCGCGAGCTGGAGCTCGTCGAGCGACGGCTCGGGCCCCGCCATCTTCGACTTCAGCGCGAGACCACGGGACAGGCGGACGAGCACGTCGGTGAGCAGCTCGAGCACGCGGTTGCCCGAGCGGGTGGCCAGCGTGGTGTGGAGGTCGCGACCGAGCTCGGTGATGTCGGTGCTGACCTCCGGCGCGTGGGTGAGCGCCTCTTCGAGCGCGGCGACCGTGTCGGGGGCGACGTCGGCGATCACCCGCTCGAGCACCGCCATCTCGACGATGCTGCGCACCTCGTAGAGGTCGTCGGCGCGCACGCTCAGACGGTCGAGGTGCAGCGCGATGGCCACGGTGGTGGCATCGATGCCCGGCGCCGAGACCTGGAGCCCGCCGCCGGGGCCGCGCCGCATGCGCGCCACCTGGTGGTGCTCGAGCACCCGCACGGCCTCGCGCAGCACGGCGCGGCTCACGTCGAAGCGCTCCATCAACTCGGCTTCCGAGCCGAGGAGGTGCCCGACGGGCCAACCGGCGTCGACGACCTCGACGAACATCTGCCGGGCGACGTTCTCGGCCATCTTCCGGCGCCGACCGTCGTCGCGGGTGAACACCACCTCGGCGCGCAGCCGCGCAGGCATGCGGCCACGGATGAACGACGCCTCGGCGTCGAGGTGCGAACGCATCCGGCGGGCCGCCCGACTCGCGTCGCCGCCCACGATCGACTCGACGATGCGGGCGTGGGCGTCGACCGATGCCTCGAGCACCTGGCTGGTGAGCGCGGCCGACTCGGGCGCGTAGAGGAGCGTGACCCGGTGGAGGAGGTCGACGAAGAACTCGAGCGCGGGGTTGCCCGAGGCCGCGGCGATCAGCACGTGCAGGACCCGGTGGTGGGGCACCTCACCGTGTGCCTCGTGCTCGACGGTCTCGCGCAGCCGAGCGAGGTGCACCTCGCCGAGTCGTTCGGCGGCGAGGCGTGCGGCCTCCTGCTCGAGCGCCTGTCGGGCCTCGAACACCTCGTCGAAGCGCGCCCCGACGTAGAGGAGGTAGACCATCACGGCCTGGATGACCGACTCGACGGACGGCACCGTGACGACGAGACCCCCACCGGGCCCGCGTCGCATGCGCGCCACGTCCTGGTGCTCGAGGAGCCGCACGGCCTCTCGGAAGACCGCACGGCTCACCCCGTAGCGTTCGAGGAGCTCGGCCTCGGACCCGAACACGGCCCCTTCGGGCCAGCCGGCATCGGAGATGTCACCGACGATCCGGGCCGCCACCGCCGCCGCCAGTTTGCGGGAAGCGGGACGTGCGCCAGCGGGCGACGTCCCTGTGCTCACCGCCCCTTCCAGACCGGGTCGCGCTTCTCGATGAACGCCGTGGCGCCCTCCTTGGCGTCCTCGCTGTTGAACACCTTGGGCTGCCACTCCTCCTGCTTCTTCCACGCCGCGTCGATGTCGTGGACGGCGAGGCGGACGAGCTCCTTGGTGGCGGCGAGACCGAGCGGGCCGTTGCGAGCGATGCGCTCGGCCATGGCGATGCCGGCCTCGAGCACCTCGTTCGCGGGCACCACCTGGTTGACGAGGCCGAGCTGGTAGGCGCGCTCGGCGTCGATGTAGTCGCCGGTGAGGGTCATCTCCAGGGCAACAGCCAGGGGGATGCGCGTGCCGAGGACGATGCCCCCACCGGCGGCGAACAATCCACGCTTCACCTCGGGCAGGCCGAACTTGGCCTCCGCGGCGGCCACGACGACGTCGCAGCCCATCAACAGCTCGAAGCCACCCGCGACCGCGGTGGCCTGGGCGGCGCCGACGACCGGCACCGAGACCTGACCCTTCGTGAAGCGCCCGAAGGTGGCCATGCCCGCCTGCTGCTCGGGGGTCAGCGAGCCCGAACCCTCCGCGAACGCGCGGAGGTCCATGCCCGAGCAGAACGCCCGATCGCCCGTGCCGGTGAGCACGACGGCCCGGATGCCCGCGTCGTCCTCGGCCTCGGCGAGGGCCGCGCCGAGCTCGCCCATCAGCTCGGGGTTGAACGCGTTGCGCGCCTCTGGCCGGTTGAGGCGCAGGGTGAGGACGGCGTCGCGGCGCTCGCGGACGAGGACGGGCTCGGTGTCGGACATGGCGGTGGGGTGCTCCTGGGTGGTCGGGGTGCGGGTCGTGGACGGGGCGAGATGGCTACTTCAACAGGGGGTCGCGAGGCAGGCCGAGGATGCGCTCGCCGATCTGGTTGCGCTTGATCTCCGACGTGCCGCCGGCGATCGACATGCCGCGGTGCATGAGCACCATGTTCCCGGCCACCGCGCCCTGGCCGTCGAGCAACGCGGCCTCGGGGCCGAGCAGTTCGACCTGGATGGCGACGGCCTCGTGGCCGAGCTCGGAGAGGACGAGCTTGGTGATGGCGCCCTCGGGTCCGGGCTCGCCACCAGCCACCGCGCGATGGGCACTGCGGAGGTTGAGCAGGCCCATCGCCTGCTGCTGCGCGGCGTAGCGGCCGATGCGGGCGGCGCCGCCGTAGAGGCGGTCGGGGTTGGCGTCGAGCATGCCGACGAGCGCCGCCGCGGGCATCGCCATACCGCCCTGGCCCCCACCGATCGACACGCTCTCGTTGCCGAGCGTGGCGCGGGCGACGGTCCATCCGCCGTCGACGGGGCCGACGACGTCGTCGTCGGGCACGAACACGTCGTTGAAGAACACCTCGTTGAACGACGAACCGCCGGTGGGCATCTTGATCGGTCGGACCTCGACGCCCGGCGCGTGCATGTCGATGACCATCGTCGTGATGCCGTCGTGCTTCGGGACGTCGGGGTTGGTGCGCACGGTGGCGAAGCCGAAGGCGGCCTCGTGGGCGCCGCTCGTCCACACCTTCTGGCCGTTCACCAGCCACCCGCCGTCGACCCGGGTGGCCTTGGTCTTCACACCGGCGGCGTCGGAGCCCGCGTCGGGCTCGCTGAAGAGCTGGCACCAGATGAGCTCCTGGTTGAGCGCCGGCTTCACCCAGCGGGCCACCTGATCCTCGGTGGCGTACTGGATGAGGGTGAGGATGACCCACCCGGTGATGCCGTAGCCCGGGCGGGCGATGCCGGCCTCGGCGAACTCCTGCTCGATGACGAGCTGCTCGACCGCGCCGGCGTTGCGGCCCCACGGCTCGGGCCAGTGCGGCATGGCGTACCCGGTCTCGACGAGCTTCGTGCGCTGCTCCTCGGCGGGGAGTCCCTCGATGCTCTCGGCGAACGCACGCACCTCGGCGCGGATCGCCTCGGCCTCGGGCGGCAGCTCGATCGACTTGGCGCGAACGGTGCCGGCCCGGACGAGGTCGGTGAGCTCGTTGGCAGCCGCCTTGTGGTCGAGCAGGGCGAGCAGCGTGGTGGCCCGGCGCATGAACAGGTGCGAGTCGTGCTCGAAGGTGATGGCGATGCCGCCGTGCACCTGGGTGTTGAGGTTCGCGCAGAAGTCGGCGGTGGGACCGGCGAGCGACGCGGCGACGGCGGCTGCGTAGGTGAGCTGGTCGCCGCCGGTGAGCGCGGCGCGGGCCGCGTCCCAGACGGCGCTCGTGAGCAGCTCGGTGGCGACCGCCATGTTCGCGCAATGGTGCTTGACGCCCTGGAACATCGCGATGGGGCGGCCGAACTGGTGGCGCTCCTTCGCGTAGGCCGCCGCGAGATCAGTGCACTCTCTCGACACGCCGACGGCCTCGGCCGAGAACACCACGCGGGCGAGGTCGACGAGCACCTGACGGGCCCCGGAGAGGACGGTGGCGGGAGCGCCGTCGAGGGTGACCCGCGCCGAGCGACGGGTGGGGTCGAGGTTGGGCACGGTGGCGATCTCGACGCCCTCCCCCACCTCGACGACCGCCACGTCGTCGCCCGCCGGCACGACGAGGAGTCGGGCGAGGCCCGCGCCGAGCACGACACCGGCCGAGCCGCTCGCCCGTCCGTCGGCGACGGTGACGTTGCCGCCGAGCGCCACCGCGGCAGGGGTCGATCCGTCGGCGAGGCCCGGAAGGACACGGGCCTTCAGCTCGTCGTCGCCCGCGGCCGCGATCACCGCGCTGGCGGCCACCGTCGGCACGAAGGGGCCCGGCGCGACCGCTCGACCGAACTGCTCGACGACCACGACGAGCTCCTCGAGCGTGTAGCCCGACCCGCCGTGCTCCTCGGGGAGGTGCAGACCGAGCCAGCCGACCTCGGCGAGGTCGGACCAGAACGACGGGAGGGCCTCCTCGGAGGCTTCGAGCAGGGACCGAGCGGCGCCCCTCGCGTCGCGGCGGCCGAGCAGGTCGGCGGCGGTCTCGGCGAGGGCCCGGTGGTCTTCGGTGATGGCGATCGACATAGAGGATACTTTTAGCATCAATCGCGGACGGCGCAAGCGGCGCCTGTGTGGACCGGGTGCGGCGCTACTCCACGAGGCCGTTCAGTTCGTCGACGGCGCCCATCAGGTCGCCGATGCCGTAGAAGTTCACGGCGAGGAAGTTCGGCACCTGCCCGCGCTGCTCGGCACACTCGCGGGCGCGTGCGACGAGGAAGTCCCGGGCGTTCACCACCGTCGCGTCGACGCGGTCGGGGGCCGTGCGCTGCACCCAGTGGTTGAGGAGGAAGAGCGTGGCGTCGGGGTCGCCACGGTTCGGTCGGCACGAGAGCGCCTCGGGCGAGGTGGCGAGGTACGGCGTCTCCTGCATCCAGTCCCACGCGTGGAGGTACCAGCCAGGAGGGGGACCTTCCTCCTCGGCGAACACGACGAGGCGGGTGCCGTCGTCGACCATGTCCCCGAGCGTCGGCCAGCTCGCGTCGGCACCCGGCTCGTAGAGGAACGGATCGAGCTTCGCCGCGGCGAGCGCCGCCTCGGTGTCGGCGACGGAGATGGCGTCCTGGACGACGAGGGTGACGACCTCGTCGGGGTTCTCGTCGAGGAAGGCGCGGATCGACCCGAGCGCGTCGAGGAACGGGATGCCGCCGAACACGCAGTGGTTGTGGCAGAGGAAGGTGCCCTCCCGCCCCCGGACCGAGGACCCGGCCCGCTGGTGCACCGCATCGACGACCGGTCGCGCCACCTCGGGAGCCCGGGCCGCGAGGGCGTCGGCGGTGAGCACCGGGGTCCAGTAGTGCGTGTCGATGAGGAGGACCCGGACGCCGGCGTCGAGCTGGGCGCGGAGGTCGCCGTCGTGCTCGGGCCACACGACGACGACGTCGGGGCTCGACATCGAGTTGTGGGTGGCGGCCTGGACGACCTCGTCGTAAGGCCGGTCGCACAGCTCGGCGTGGCCGTTGCAGCGGCGGGGCGGATCGGGTGCGAGCACGAGGCCGAGCAGCTCGACGAGGGTCGCTGCGAGCACCACCGCGGCGGTGAGACCCGCGGCCGCCCAGTACCGGTTCGGCGAGCGGGTGGGGCCCGTCCGGGCGACGACGGCGATCGCCGCGGCGAGCACCACCCCTGCGACGAGCCACACCACGGCTTGGAACCGCACCGCCCCCGCGACCGTGCCCCCGAGCGCCACCCGGAGGTCGGAGAGGATGGCGGCGGTGCCCGGCGGCAGGCCCGACGTGGCCTCCCCCGCGCCGAGGGCCCGGTCGATCGGAACCGCCAGCACCGATCGCAGCGCCGCCCAGAGCGCAGCGGTTCCCAGGCCCCCGAGTGCCAGTGCCCCACCGACGAGCCACCCGGCCCGGGGTCCCGACCTCCGATGGATCCACCAGATGCCGCCGAGGGCGAGGAGGCCGACGACCGCGGCGCCCACGGTGGTGCGCGGCCCGAACCACCCGACGACGCGCTTCACCCCCGACACCGCCTCCTCGGCGGTCCCGGTCCCGGTGCGCGCCCGCTCGTCCACCGAGCGGACGAGGTCGACGGCGGCGTCCACCCCCACGTCGGCACGCACCCGGTTGCGGATCGCCCGCGCCCGCTGCCGGGCGGTCTCGATCGCGACGGTCGTCAACGCCTCACGGTCGGCGCCGGACGAGAGCAGCGTCTCGACCCGTTCGCGCACCTCGGGTCCGGCCCGGTCCTCGAGCCGCTGGAGCAGCACCTCGGCGACCGCCGCGAGATCGATGTCGCGGCCACCCCACACGGGGATCCGCTCGGGCACGACGCCCCGCTCGAGGTCGGCGAGCATCTCGTCGACCGCCGCCCGGTACCGCTCGAGGTCGGGCTCGATCCGGCCTCGTAGCTCGGCGAGCCGGGCACCGACGTGGGCGGAGGCGACGCCCTCGAGGCGTTCGAGCACCCCGCTCGCGTCGACCTCGACGACGAACCGGTCACGCTCCCCCCGCAGATAGGCGAAGGTCTGGTTCAGCGTGGCGTCCACCGCACCGCGCAGCGTGGACGGGGGCACCGCCCAGCGCAGGGCTGCGGTGGCCACGCCGCGGGCCTGGTTCGCCCCTTCGCGTCGCACCGCCGTGCCGCCGACGAGGTCGACGGCGAGGCCGGCCAGCTCGGGATCGGCGAGCGCCTCGGTGTACACCCGCTCGAACGCGTCGACCTCGTCGAGGGCGGCCAGGTAGGTGTCGGCCGACAGCACGGTGGACCGCACGACGATCGTCGACGAGACGACCACCGCCGCGCCGACCACGACCACCACCAGGGCCGTCGTTGCCACCCACCGCCCGATGGCGCGGACCGACCCGGCGCGCCGGCCCCCGCTTCCGGGCTCCGTCGTCGTCCTCGGGTCGATGTCGGCAGGCTACCGAACCGGTGGCACAGACTGGTCGGTGCACAGGGCATCACATGAGCGCCCCCGGTTGGATTCGAACCAACGACCGTCGGATTAGAAGTCCGGTGCTCTGTCCAGCTGAGCTACGAGGGCGGGTCGGCCGCGATGCGGCGCGCGCCATCGTGCCACGCCGACCCGCTGCCCGACGGCAGCGAGGCCGCGAGGTGCGGGATCCCGATTCGGAGGCGCCGCGATCGTGGCGTATGCTGGCAAGCCGCATGGTGGCCGTAGCTCAGACGGTTAGAGCGCCAGGTTGTGGCCCTGGAGGTCGGGGGTTCGAATCCCCTCGGTCACCCCACTCTCGCTACACTCGACAACTCCCACCCCCACTCACGCGCCTCTAGCTCAACGGCAGAGCAACGGACTCTTAATCCGCAGGTTCCGGGTTCGAATCCCGGGGGGCGTACGAAAATCGGCGGCACGA
>CAZAVX010000079.1:0-3870 GCA_964488835.1 uncultured Iamiaceae bacterium
CGTTGCCGTAGATGCCCGACGGCGACGAGGTGTTGATGATGCGGCCGTCGACCTCCTGGCCGGCCTTCGACTGCTCGCGCCAGTAGGCAGCAGCCCACCGGGAGGGGGCGAAGGTGCCCTTGAGGTGGACCTTGATGACGAGGTCCCACTCCTCCTCGGTCATGTTGGTGAGCATGCGGTCGCGGAGGATGCCGGCGTTGTTGACGAGGATGTCGAGACGGCCGAAGGTCTCGACCGCCTGGTTGATCATGCCCTGGGCGGCTTCCCAGTCGCTGACGTCGGCGCCGTTGACGACGGCCTCGCCCCCCATGCCCCGGATCTCCTCGACGACCTCACCGGCGGGGCCGGTGCCGCCACCGGTGCCGTCCATCTCGGCACCGAGGTCGTTGACGACGATCTTCGCTCCCTGAGCGGCCATCATCAGCGCGTGCTCGCGGCCGATGCCCCGACCGGCACCGGTGATGATGGCGACTCGTCCTTCGAGGATTCCGCTCATCGTGTGTGGTTCTCCTGACACGTCGATTGTCTGAACGCTGTGGTAGTCGGATCTTTGCAGAACCGACGCCACCGCACCCATTCCGGACACTCATTCCGGGCAACCGATGTGGACACACCTCTCGGAACTGCGATGATGTGAGCGATGTCGCGCCGTCCCCCCGTCGAGCGCGGCCCCCTGGCGATGCTCATGGCCGGTGGTGCCGCGCTCCTCCTCTATCTGCTGCTCCTGATCGTCTCGTTCGTCGACCCCTCGTTCGCCGGGTCGTCGCTCGGACGCAACATCTCCCTCGCGGGCACCGACGTCTCGGGCACCACCGACGCCGAGCTCGCCGACACGATCCGTGAGGTCGTCGGCGACGACCTCGACGGCGAGGTGGTGATCGACACCGGACACGGCGAGGCACGTGCTCCCGCCGCGAGCCTCGGGCTGACCGTCGACGTCGACGCCACCACCGACGCGCTCCACCGGGCGAACGACGCGAGTCTCCTACTCCGGCCGTTCCAGTGGGTGGCGAGCTTCTTCTCCGGCGACGACGTCGGCGTCGTCTACCGCGTCGACGACGGCACGCTGAACACCACGCTCGTCGACCTCGACCTCCCCGGGGTCACCGAATGGCGGATGCCGAGCTTCGACGCCGACGCCACCGGTGTCCGGGTCATCCCGGGCCGCACCGGCCGAGGGGTCGACGCCGCCCAGCTCGCCACCGCGCTCCTCGAAGCCGCCGAGGACGACGAACGCCCGTTGCGGGTCGCCGCCAGCCTGGTCGAGGTCACGCCACCGGTCAGCGACGAGGTCGCCGCCGAGGCCGCCCGCGCCGCGGCCGCCGCCACCGCCGAACCACTCGAGGTCACCGTCGGCGACACCACCCGGCCGATCGAGGTCGCGACGCTGCGGTCCTGGCTCGTCCTCGTCACCGACGAGAACGGTTCGGGCGACGCCGACTGGGACCTCGACCACCCCGAGGTCGCCGACGACCTCGCCACCCTGTTCCACGACGTGGAGTCACCGGGCGCCGACGTCTCCTTCGTGGTCGAGGGCGGTCGCCTCCAGGTCGTCGAAGGCGAGAACCGCACGAGCTGTTGCGCCGACGACAGCTCCGAGCGCATCCTCCGGGCCCTCCGCTCGGGCGACCGGTCGGTCTCCCTCGATCTGATCACCGAGGACACCGAACACGGCTCGGACTGGGCCGCCTCGCTCGGCATCGTCGAGGAGGTGGCGTCGTTCACCACGAACCACCCCTGCTGCCAGGCTCGCGTCACCAACATCCACCTCATCGCCGACGCCGTGCGCGGCGTGGTCATCGAACCGGGCGAGACCTTCTCGATGAACGAGCACGTCGGTCGACGCACCGCCGAGAAGGGCTATGTGGCCGCGGGCGGCATCACCAACGGGGTGATGGTCGACCAGCTCGGCGGCGGCGTCTCCCAGTTCACCACCACCCTCTTCAACGCCGCGTTCTTCGCCGGTCTCGACTTCGGCGAGTACCAGGCGCACAGCATCTACTTCTCCCGGTACCCCTACGGGCGGGAGGCCACTCTCTCCTACCCCCACCCCGACCTGCAGATCCGCAACACGACCCCCTACGGCGTGCTGATCTGGCCCACCTACACCGACACCAGCATCACCGTCACGCTCTACTCCACCAAGCACGTGGAGGTCGAGCAGTCGGGACAGACCACCTCGCCCCAGGGTGTGTGCACGCGGGTCCGCACCGAGCGCACCCGCACCTACGCCGACGGGCGCACCGTCGTCGACGCGGTGTTCGCCGTGTACCGGCCCCGCGAGGGCGTCAACTGCTCCGGCGAGTCGACGGTTCCCACCGAACCCGAGGACGACGGGGAGGGCGAGGGCGACGAGACGCCACCCGACGGCGACACCACCACTACCGCCCCGGAGCCGACGACCCCGACGAGCGAGCCACCGCCCACCACCTCGAGCACCGAGGCGCCACCGCCCCCGACGAGCGAGCCACCGCCGGAGGGAGGGTGAGCACGGGCGACGCGCCCGACGTCGACGTCGCGGTGGTGGGCGCCGGTCCCGCCGGTGCGTCGTGTGCCGCGGTGCTCGCCGCCCACGGCGTGCGCACCATGCTCCTCGACAAGGCGCGGTTCCCCCGCGACAAGACCTGCGGCGACGGACTCACCACCCTCGCCCTCCGCGAGCTCGAACGGCTCGGGCTGGCCCTCGACCCGGTGCCCTCGCTGCACCCCGTCCACGGCGCGGTCCTCCACTCGCCGCGCGGTCGGGTCGTCGAGCTGCCGCTCCCCACCGAGCCCGGCCTCTACGCGGCCGTGGCCCGACGCGCCGAGCTCGACGCCGCGCTCGTCGCGCTCGCCGCCGAGCGGGGCGCCGACCTGCGCGAGGGGGTCCGGCTCGTGGGGGCCCGACAGGACGCCGACGGCGTCGAGCTCACCACCAGCTCGGGCACGGTGCGCGCCCGCTGGGTGATCGGCGCCGACGGCATGTGGTCGCCGCTCCGCAAGGCGCTCCGACTCGACGAACCGGGGTACCGGGGCGAGTGGCACGCGTTCCGCCAGTACCTCGTGCCCGCCGGCCGTCGGGCCGACGCGCTCCACGTGTGGTTCGAGCCCGACCTCCTGCCCGGCTACGCCTGGTCGTTCCCCCTGCCGGACGGGACGGCCAATGTCGGCTTCGGCGTCCTGCGCGGCGAGCACCTCGACGGCAAGGCGCTCGCCGAGCAGTGGCGGCGGCTGCGCGCCCGAGCGGCGCTCGTCGACGTCCTGGGCCACGAGCCGGTCGAGGAGGGTCCGCTGCGGGCCTGGCCCATCCCCGCCCGGGTCACCCGCACCACCCTCGCCGCCGGACGGGCCCTCTTCGTCGGCGACGCCGCACGGGCCACCGACGTGTTCACCGGCGAGGGCATCGGACAGGCGTTGCTCACCGGGCGACTCGCCGCCGAGGCGATCCTCGACACGACTCGCCACGAGCTCACGCCCGGCGCGGTCGGGGCGCGCTACCGCCGCGAGGCGCTCGCCGAGCTCGGCCCCGACCACCGGATGGCCTCGCTGCTCTCGACGATCATGCGCTCCTCGGTCCTCGGCGAGGCCGCGATCGCGCTCGTCGGACTCACCGGGTGGACGCGGGGTCAGACCGCCCGCTGGCTGTTCGAGGACTCCCCCCGAGGCATCGCGTTCACCCCCCGGCGCTGGCGTCGCGGCGCCCTGAGCGGCGACGGCGCGTACGTCGCCCACGGTCAGCTGCCCGTCTGAGGTCCGACGCCCACCGTTCACCGCCGGGACATCGGCGTGAAACACAGCCCCCGTACCGTGCGGGGTGCAGACCGAGGCCGGGACTGGTCATCACCGGCCGACGCGGACTGCCGAACAGGAGCGCCGGTGCCCGGCGCCCGA
>CAZAVX010000079.1:3970-14295 GCA_964488835.1 uncultured Iamiaceae bacterium
GCCCGACCGCGGGTCCCTATGATCGGCCCATGATCCGCACCCGCCTGACCGACGTCCTCCAGATCGAACACCCGGTGATGCTCGCCGGCATGGGAGGAGTGTCCTACCACCAGCTGGTCGCGGCCGTGTCCGAAGCAGGCGGGTTCGGGTGCATGGGCGCGTCCACGATGGGCCACGAGGAGATGGTCGCCGAGATGGCCGCCGTCCGCGAGCTCACCGACAAGCCCTACGGGGTCGACCTGCTCACCGCCGCACCCGGCGACTTCGAGGCCCGGGTCCAGGCCGTCATCGACGGCGGCGCCCAGGTGTTCGTCGCCGGCCTCGGCGTCCCCCGCGACGTCGTCGACCTCTGCCACCGCAACAACGTGCTCGTCGTCAACATGTGCGGCAAGGTCCGCCACGCCATCGCCGCGGTGGAAGCCGGCTGCGACCTCGTCGTCGCCCAGGGCACCGAGGCCGGCGGCCACACCGGCCAGATCGCCACGCTGGCCCTCGTCCCCCAGATCGTCGACGCCGTCGGCGACCGGGTCCCCGTGGTCGCCGCCGGCGGCATCGTCGACGGGCGCGGGCTCGCCGCCGCCCTCATGCTCGGCGCCGACGGCGTCTGGGTCGGCACCCGGTTCATCGCCACGCCCGAGGCCCGCACCACCCCCGGCTACAAGGACACCCTGCTGCGGCTCCAGGACGACGGCACGGTCATCACCCGTGGCTACACCGGCAAGACCTGTCGAGTGGTCCGCAACTCCTACACCCAGTACTGGGAGGAGAACCCCGACGAGCTGCTCCCCTTCCCCCAGCAGTTCCTGCGCTCGGTCCAGGACGGGGCGAACCACCTCGGCGCCGACCAGGACGCCGAGGTGGACCCCGAGAAGGAGTTCTGGCCGGCCGGACAGGGGGCCGGCGCGATCGACGAGCTCGTGCCCGCCGGCGAGCTCGTCCACCGCTTCGTCGAGGAGGCCGAGGCCGCGATGGCCCGGGCCAACGCCGGGGTCAGCTGACCCAGGACTTCACCGTCTCGAGCACACCGACCGGGTCGGGGCCGACCGGCTGCACCGACAGCGCCGTGACGCCCGAGGCGCGGTAGGCCTCGACCTGCTCGCGCACGAACCCCTCGTCGCCCACCAGGGAGATCTGGCGGAGGAACTCGTCGGGGACGGCGGCCGCCGCCTCGTCCTTGCGTCCGTCGAGGTAGAGATCCTGGATCTCCTCGGCCTCGGCCTCGAACCCGTAGCGGCAGAAGAGGTCGTTGTAGAAGTTGCGGTCGCGCGCCCCCATGCCGCCGACATAGAGCGCCACCATCGGCCGGTTCGCGTCGCGCACCTTGCGGGCCATCTCCTCGTCGCCGAACCCGATGGCCCCGCCGGCGACCACCTGGAGGGGACCGAGCTCGGACGAGCGCTTCGCCGTGCCGGCGGCGAGGTCGGCGCCCCACACCTTCTCCGCGAGGTGCGGGTTGTAGAAGATCGGCAGCCAGCCGTCGGCGAGCTCGGCGGTCATCTGGACGTTCTTCGGGCCGAGCGAGGCGACGTAGATGGGGATGTCGGCGCGCTGGGGCCGGGTGATGAGCTTCAGCGCCTTGCCGAGGCCGGTGCCCTGGTCGGGCGGGAGGGGCAGGGTGTAGGCCTTGCCCTGGTACTCGACGCGCTCACGGCGCCACACCATCCGGCAGATCTCGATGATCTCGCGGGTGCGCTGGAGCGGGCGGTCGTAGGGCACGCCGTGGAACCCCTCGATGACCTGCGGTCCCGACGCACCGAGGCCGAGGACGGCCCGCCCACCCGACAGCTCGTCGAGTCCCGCCGCGGTCATCGCGAGCAGGGTCGGCGTGCGCGTGTAGATCGGCAGGATGCCCGAGGCGATCTCGACGCGCTCGGTCTTCGCGGCCAGGTAGCCCATGAGCGTGGCGGCGTCGTAGCCGTAGGCCTCCGCGACCCACACCATGTCGACACCCGCCTTCTCGAACGTCACGACCTGTTCGACCGCCTGGTGGAACCCGCCGGCGTAGGCGAGCGACATGCTGAGCTTCATCGTGTGAACCCTCCCCGGTCCGACCGTCGGACCACCACGACGCTACTCGTGACGACCGTCGAGGGCGGATCGTCGCGCGACCGCGCGGCGACCGATCAATGCAGCGTCGGCCGGCTCAGGCCTCGAGCTCGTCGCGCAACAGGTTCCCGAGGTCGACACCGTTCTGGAAGATGACCCGGTAGCGGATCCACGGCCCGATGCCGTTCACGAGGGTGACCTTGCCCTTCGTCCCCTTCGGCACGCCGGGCAGGTCGAAGGCGGCGCGCACCTTCTGGTGACGGCGGAGTGGGGCCTGGTCGGTGACGGATCGGATGGCGGTCAACGCTGCTCCTCTGATCGGGGGGTGCGGCGGGACTCGGACCACCCGAGCCCCGCGTCGACGTCGATGTCGTGGGGAAGCCCCAGGACGCGTTCGGCAATGATGTTCCGTTGCACCTCGCCCGTGCCACCTCCGATGGTGAGCGCCGGCGAGAAGAGGAACCCGAAGTGCCAGAGCGCGGGGTCGGTGCCGAGCGGACCGTGGTCGGCGAGCATCGCGCCGGGACCGGCGAGATCCTTGGCGAGGCCCATGATGTGCTGGCCGTGCTCGTCGGCGAGCACCTTGCGGATCGAGGCCTCCGGACCCGGTGCCTGACCCCGGACGGCCGCGGTGACCGTTCGGAGCCGGATGAGGCGGAGGATCTCCGACTCGATGTGGAGCTGAGCGAGGCGCTGGCGCATCACCTCGTCGGTGACGCCACCCCGGGCCCGCACGAGGTCGAGCAGGTCGCCGGCATCGGGACCGCGCCCCCAGATCGCCCCGCCGCTCGAGAGCGACACCCGCTCGTTGCCGAGCGTGACCTTGGCGAGCGTCCAGCCCTCGTGCTCGTCGCCGACGAGTGAGTCGGCCGGCAGGCGCACGTCGGTGAAGAACACCTCGTTGAAGGTGTGCGCCCCGGTCATCTCGACGATGGGCCGGATCTCGATGCCGGGCAGGTCCATCGGGCAGACGAAGTACGAGATGCCCTTGTGCTTCGGGGCCTCGGGGTCGGTGCGGGCGATGAGGATGCCGAACGCGGCCTGGTGACCGAGCGAGGTCCAGATCTTCTGCCCGTTCACCACCCAGGTGTCGCCGTCGCGCTCGGCACGCGTCGCGAGGTTCGCGAGGTCGGAGCCCGCGCCCGGCTCGCTGAAGAGCTGGCACCAGATCTCCTCGCCGGCGAGCATCGGCAGGAGGTAACGCTCCTTCTGCGCCTCGGTGCCCGCGTGGAGGATCGTGGGCCCCGCCCACCCGATGCCGATGGGATTGCTCGGTCGGGACACACCCGCCCGCTCGAGCTCGTCGTCGATGACGAGCTGGTGGATCGGGTCGGCGCCGAGACCGTAGGGCCGGGGCCAGTGGGGTGCGACGAGGCCCGCCTCTGCGAGCTGACGGCCCGACGGCGAAGGATGCTCGGCCAGCCATGCCCGCACCTCGACCCGCCGGGGATCGTCGTCACCTGGCAGTTCGAAGTCCATGGGCCCGGACTGTACCGTTGCCGCCCTGGCGGGCGGGTCCGCTGACGCCCGCGGGGACGGGCCGTGGGATTTGGCAGGATGGTCCGATGCTCGCCCGCACCCACACGGTCGTCTCCACCGACGACGTCGAGCTCGCCGTCCACGACCTCGGGGGCGACGGGCCCACGTTGCTGTTCGCCCACGCCACCGGCTTCCACGGCATGGTGTGGGCACCGGTCGCCGCCGCGCTGACCCCGTACTTCCGGTGTGTGTCGGTCGACTTCCGCGGGCACGGCGACAGCACCCGGCCCTCCCACGGCTCGTTCGACTGGTCCGGGTTCGCCGACGACGTGCTCGCGGTGGTCGACGACCTCGGCTCGCCCGTGCCGCTCTACGGCGTCGGCCACAGCAAGGGCGGTGCCTCTCTGTTGCGGGCCGAACAGCGCCGACCCCGCACCTTCGCCGGGCTCTACTGCTTCGAGCCGATCGTGCTCACCACCGAGGCCCGGCGGGCATCGGCGGCGGCCGGGGGCGAACAACCCCTCGCCGTGGGCGCGCGACGCCGACGCGAGGTCTTCGACTCCCTCGACGCCGCCTACGAGAACTTCGCCTCGAAGCCGCCGTTGCAGTCGCTCGACCCCGAGGCGCTGCGCGCGTACGTCGACCACGGCTTCGAGCCGCTCCCCGACGGCACCGTCCGCCTCAAGTGCCGCGGTGTCGACGAGGCGGCCGTCTACACGGCGAGCGTCGCCCACGACACCTACGACCACCTCCACCTCGTCACCTGCCCGGTCACCGTGGCCGTCAGCGGCGACCTCGAGGGCGCCGGACGCCTCGCCCGACCGGTGGCCGATGCCCTGCCGAACGCGCGGTTCGAGGATCATCCCGAGCTCGGGCACTTCGGGCCGCTCGAGGCACCCGCCGTCATCGCCGAGCGCATCCGGGCCACGTTCCTCGCATGACCGCACACGAGCACGACCACGAACACGACCATGAACACGACCATGGAGGAGAGGTCGCCGACTCGGTCGCCGCGGCCACGCCGGGCATCGGCCACGCCATCGGGCGCTTCGACGCCGAGGTCGACCGACTCTTCGAGGCACTCCGCGGCAACCCACTCGCCGACCGCGTCTTCTACTCGGCGTCGGCGGTCGGCGACTGGAGCCTGATCTGGCACCTGCTCGGCGTCGCCCAGGGCCTCTCCGACCCGCGCCACGGCTGGCGGCGAGCCACCCGACTCGCGGCCGCCCTCGGCGTCGAGTCGGCCCTCGTCAACGGGGTGATCAAGTCCGTGTTCCGCCGGACCCGCCCGGTGCACGACGGCGAGCGACCCCATCACCTCCGGATGCCCGCCACCAGCAGCTTCCCGAGCGGCCACGCGAGCTCGGCGTTCCTCGCCGCCCGGCTCCTCGCCGACCGCTCGCGGTTCGGTCCGCTGTGGTATCTCGCCGCCGGTGTCGTGGCCACGAGCCGGATCCACGTCCGCATCCACCACGCCTCCGACGTGGTGGGCGGCGCGGCGCTCGGCCTCGCGCTCGGCGAGCTCGTGCGACGGCTCGCGCCGCTCGGCGACGACTGACCCAGTCCCGGGTCTCGCGCCCGAGCCCGAGGCTCGACCACGGAGACGGAACATTCCAGCGCTCTCGGTGGTTGGACCGGTTATGCCCCCCTTCGCGATCACCTACGACTACCGCTGCCCGTTCGCCCGCATCGCCCACCTCCACCTCGTGGAGGCGCTGCGCACCGGCGTCGACTGGGACGTCACCTTCGTCCCCTTCTCGCTCCGACAGATGCACGTCGAGGAGGGCGAGGCCCCCGTCTGGGACGAGCCGGAGAAGGACACCGGCCTGCTCGCGCTCCAGGTCTCCACCGTCGTGCGCGACCGCGTCCCCGACTCGTTCCTCGACCTGCACCAGCGGCTCTTCGACCTCCGCCACGTCGACGACGGCGACCTCCGCGACCGTGGGGCCCTCGAGGGCGTCCTCCGCGACCTCGACATCGACCCCACGAAGGTGTTCGACGCCATCGACGAGGGCTGGCCGCTCACCACCGTGCGCGACGCGCACGAGGGCGCCGCCGCGTCGCACGGCGTGTGGGGCGTCCCGACCTTCGTCGTCGGTGACGACGCGGTGTTCGTCCGCCTCATGGAGGGCCCCACCGGCGACCCTGCCGACTCGGTCCGCGCCATCGAGCGGGTGCTCGACCTCGTCGTCGAGTGGCCCCAGCTCAACGAGTTCAAGCACACCCGCGTGCGCCGCTGAGCGCCGGCGGCCGGCCACACCGGTCGCTCGGTACGCTGCGGGAGATGGAACGGGAGCTGTACCTCGACGAGCGCCTCACCCCGGTCGAGGCGCTCATGTGGCGGCTCGGCACCGACCCCCCACTCAGCGCCTGCTTCGGCAGCGTCACGTTCCTCGACCGCGAACCGGATCCAGACGTGCTGCGCGCCCGGCTCGCGGCGGCCACCGAGTCGTGGCCCCGCCTCCGCCAGCGCGTCGAGCACGTCCCGTTCCCGGTCCCCGTGCTCGTCTGGGCCGACGACCCCGACTTCGACCTCGACCACCACGTCCGCTGGGAGCACTGCTCGGGCTCGGAGGACGACGTCCTCCAACGGGCCGCGAGCCTCGTCGCCGAGCCCCTCGACACCGACCGCCCGCCCTGGACCTTCGTGATCGTGACCGGGCTCCCCGACGGGCGCGCCGCCCTCTTGCAGCGGATGCACCACGCCCTCACCGACGGCAAGGGCGGCATCCGCCTCTCGGAGCTGTTCGTCGACCTCGAGCGGGAGCCGCCGGCACCTCCGCACGACCCCTTCGCGGTCGAGCCCGAACCCGCCCCGTCCCCCAGCACGCTCGAACGGGCGGTGAACGCCGCGCTCGACCTCGGGGCCGGCGCGGTTCGCGCGGGCTCCGACGCGGTCCGGTGGGTGGGCGGTGGTGTCGGCGATCCGGGTCGGTTCGCCCGGCTCGGCACCGACGCGGCGGAACTCCTGCGCTCGCTCCGCCGCCAGGTCGCCGTCATCGACTCGGCTCGCTCGCCGCTGTGGCGCGAGCGCACCCACCAGCGCCGTCTGGTGGCCGGCTCGCTGCCGTTCGCGCCCGTGCGACGGGCCGCCACCGACCTCGGCGTGTCGATCAACGACCTCTTCGTCACCGCGGTCCTGCGCGGCGCAGCCGCACACCACCGTCTGCACGGCCACGCGGTCGACGAGCTGCGCGTCGCGATCCCGGTCAGCACCCGCGCCGACCACCGTGCGGGTGGCAACGCGTTCAGCCCCACCCGGGTCGTGCTCCCGTCGGGCGAGGGCCTCACCGCCGAGGCGCACCTCGTGGAGGTCGCCGAGCGCCTGCGCCTCACCACCACCGAACGCGCGACCGCCGTCGTCGAACCCGTCGCGGCGCTCGCGGAGCTCGCCCCCACGCCGCTGCTGCGCGCCGTGGTGGCCCGCCAGATCGCGACGGTGGACCTCACCGCGTCGAACCTGCGCGCCGCACCCTTCGCCCTCTACGTCGCCGGCGCGCGCATCGAGGCCACCTACGCCATCGGACCGCTCACGGGTACCGCCGCGAACATCACGATGATGAGCTACGACGGACGCATCGACCTCGGCGTGCACGTCGACGCCGGCGCGGTGCCCGACCCGGAGTTGCTGCGCGACAACGTGGTGGCCGCGTTCCTCGAGCTCTGCCGTGAAGGGGCAGCCGCCACCTGACGGTGGCCCGCACCCCGCGCGGGTCTCAGTTGGTGGTGAGCGCCGGGTCGAGGTGCTCGGCGTCGGGGCCGGGCGAGGCGAGCAGGAGCCGGACGTCGAGCAAGAGGTCGGCCACCTCGTCGGTGGACACCAGCTCGCGGTGCTGCATGTCGCCGAGCCCGCGGTCGATGAGCGCGAGGGCTTCGGCGATGGTCTCGACGGCAACCGTCCCGGTCATGCAGGCCTCCCGAAGTGTCTCGCGGACCGGCACCTCCGGTCCTGGTCTCCCACCATAGCGACCCGGTACGACGGTGCGGCTCCACCCTCGGGATCGTCGGTGTGTCACTGGTCTCGTCGGCACCGTACCCACGTGGATGAGGGTCCACACGTACACGGGTATCCGTTCCGCGACCTACCATCCGGCCATGGAGATCCGGGACTCGGTGATCGTCGTCACCGGCGCGGCGAACGGCATCGGCGCCGCGATGGCACGGCGGTTCGCACAGGAGGGTGCCAGGGCGCTGGTGCTCGGCGACCTCGACGACGCCGGCCTCGCCACGGTGGCCGACTCGATCGAGGGATGCGAGGTGGTCACGAGGCGTTGCGACGTGGCATCGGAGGCCGACGTCGTCGCGTTGGTCGACGCGGCCGCCGCGCACGGCCCTGTCGACCTCGTCTGCTCCAACGCCGGCATCGGCATCGCCGGCGGGCCCGAGGTCACCGACGACGAGTGGCGCCGGATCTTCGACATCAACGTGATGGCCCACATCTACGCCTCCCGGGCCGCCCTGCCCGCGATGCTCGACCGCGGCCGGGGCTACTTCCTCAACACCGCCTCGGCCGCCGGCCTGCTCAGCCAGATCGGCTCGGCCCCCTACGCGGTCACCAAGCACGCCGCGGTGGCCTACGCCGAGTGGCTCGCCATCACCTACGGCGACCGGGGCATCGGCGTGTCGGTGCTGTGCCCCCAGGCGGTGCGCACGGCGATGACCGCGGGCACCCCGGGCGGCGGCGTGGCGGGTGTCGACGGGATGATCGAGCCCGAGGAGGTCGCCGACACGGTCGTCGAGGGTCTCGCCGACGAGCACTTCCTCATCCTCCCCCACCCACAGGTGCTCGACTACCTGCGCCGCAAGACCGACGACTACGACCGCTGGTTGGCGGGCATGCGCCGCCTCCAGGCCCGCTACGAGCGGCCGGTCTGATCGTGGCGCACGACCACGAGGAGAGGCCCTGACGTGAGCGGCAAGGGGCGGATCGTCTGGATGATCGTCGTCTCGACGGTCGTCTTCGGCGTCGTCGCGGCGATCGCGCTCGTCGGCGAGGTCCGCGAGTTCCACCTCGAGGAGATCGAGGTCCGGGCCACCGTCCTCCCCGACCGGTCGATGCTCGTCACCGAGCGGGTCACCTACCGCTTCGAGGGCGCCGACGACCAGCCGTTCACCGTGGCCTCCCGCAGTTGGGACCGCGACTTCGCGCGCCGCTGGCGCATCGTCGACCCGGTCGCCTCCGAGAACGGCACACCTCGGCGCACCGTGCTCTCGACCTCCCACCTCTTCGAGTGGGACATCGCCCCCGCCCGCTCGGGCACCCGCACCTACGACCTCACCTACCGCGTCGTCGACGCCGTCGAGGTGTGGCAGGACACCGCCGAGCTGTACTGGAACTGGATCGGGCGGAACGAACCCGGCGTCGCCCGCTGGTCGGCCACCATCGAGCTGCCCCGTCGCCACGACGGCGAGGTGCGGGCGTGGGCGCACGGTCCCCTCGACGGGGTGATCCACGTCGAACCCGATCGCATCGTGTCCGAGGTCGACGACGTGCTCGCCGGACAGTTCGTCGACAACCGGGTCCTCATGCCCGTCGAGTGGTTCGACGGCCCGCCCTCCCCCGAACTGCGCCTCGACGACATCCTCGCCGAGGAGGCGGCGAACGCCGAGGACGCGAACCGCCAGCGCCTCGCCGCCGAACAGGCAGAGGCCCGCCGCGAGCGGGCGCGCAACGTGCTCAGCGTCGTGATGGTGCCGCTCGTCGCCGCCGCGGCGGGCGCCTTCTGGTGGATCTGGCGACGCTGGGGCAAGGACCCACCACGACCCGACGACATCGGCGACTACTGGCGCGAGGTGCCCGACGACCCGCCGGCGGTCGGCGCCGCGCTCCTGAAGTGGCGCATCGTCGACAGCGACGCCTACTCGGGCACGATCATGGATCTCGCGCGCCGGGGTCACCTCGTCATCGAGGAATACGAGATCGAGCGGCGCCTCCGCTCCGACCGCCTCAGCTACCGCTTCGTCAAGACCGAGAGCCCCGAGACCGAGCAGCTCCTGCCCTTCGAACGGCGGCTCCTCAAGTGGATCTTCCCGTCGGGTGAGGGGTCGGTCACCCAGGACGAGCTCGTCGCGAAGGCCCGGAAGGACCCCGAACGGGCCCACAAGTTCTGGACCGACTTCCAGAAGGAGGTGAAGGCCGAACTCGACCGCCGCAACTACCTCGTGCGCGGCAAGGGGCTCGCGTTCACGCTCCACGCCCTCGTCGTGATCGTGCCGCTCCTCGCGGGTGGTGCCGCCCTCGCCCTCGGCGCCTGGATCCCCGGCATCCTCGGGATCGTCGCCGGCCTGGTGCTCGCGCCGCTCGGGATCCTCCACCGCTCCCGCACCCCTGCCGGCACGCGCCGCCACGCCGAGTGGAAGGGCCTCAAGAAGTTCCTCGCCGACTTCTCCACCCTCGACGACGCTCCGGTCGGCCACCTGGTGCTCTGGGAGCACTACCTCGTCGCGGCCACCGCGCTCGGCGTCGCCGACCAGCTCGTCGAGGGGCTCCGCCAGCGCTTCCCGGAGGTCGCCGACGCGGCGATGTCGTCCACCAGCTGGTACGCCGCGACGGCCGGGCGACCCGCCGGGGCCGGCTTCGCCGGGTTCGGCTCCACGTTCGGTGCCGCGTCGGTGTCGAGCTTCTCCCCGCCGTCGAGCTCGTCGGGAGGCGGCGGAGGCTTCTCCTCCGGCGGTGGCGGCGGCGGAGGTGGCGGCGGCTTCGGCGCCCGCTGAGCCGCCGCGAACCGAGCCTCGCGAGCCGACGTCCACCAGCCGCGCGGGCGGGCACGCACCGGATGGCGCGAATGGGTACGGTCGAG
>CAZAVX010000080.1:0-14290 GCA_964488835.1 uncultured Iamiaceae bacterium
CTACACCGGGGCGCTCGAGCCGATCCGCAAGGCCTTCGCCAAGGCCAATGGCGTGAAGCCGGCGCTGTTCAGCGCCAACTCGGCCGGTGCGTGCCCCACCTGCAACGGCGCCGGGGTCATCTTCACCGACCTGGCGATGATGGCCGGCGTCGCCACGCCGTGCGAGGACTGCGAGGGCAAGCGGTTCTCGCCCGAGGTGCTCGAGCTTCGCTTCGGCGGCCGCAACATCAGCGAGGTGCTCGAGATGTCGGTCGACGAGGCCGCCGCCTTCTTCGCCGAGGGCGACGCCCGCACGCCCGCCGCCCACAAGGTGCTCACCCGCCTCGTCGACGTCGGCCTCGGCTACCTCACCCTCGGTCAGCCGCTCACCACGCTCTCCGGCGGCGAGCGCCAGCGCCTGAAGCTCGCCTCGCAGATGGGGGAGGACGGCGGCATCTACGTGCTCGACGAGCCGACCACCGGCCTGCACCTCGCCGATGTCGAGCACCTGCTCGCCCTGCTCGACCGGCTCGTCGACGCCGGCAAGTCGGTCATCGTCATCGAGCACCACCAGGCGGTGATGGCCCACGCCGACTGGATCATCGACCTCGGCCCCGGCGCCGGACACGACGGTGGCAGGATCGTCTTCGAGGGCCCGCCCGCCCGTCTCGTCGCCGAGCGCTCGACGCTCACCGGACAGCACCTCGCCGAGTACGTCGGCGTCTGAGGAGGACACCGTGCCCGAGACCACCCCCAACCCATTGCTCGCGCCGAGCGCGCTGCCGTTCCAGCTGCCGCCCTTCGCCGAGCTGCGCGACGAGCACTTCCTCCCTGCCTACGAGCGGGGCATGGCCGAGCATCTCGCGGAGATCGAGGCCATCGTCGCCGACCCCGAACCGCCGACCTTCGCCAACACCGTCGAGGCCCTCGAGCGCGCCGGACGGCTGTTGCGCCGGGTGTCGGTGGCCTTCCACTCGCTGGCGGCCTCGCACGCCACCGACGCCATCCGTGCCCTCGAGGTGGAGATCTCCCCGCGCATCACCGCGCACTGGGATCGCATCCACATGCACCGCGGGCTGTACGACCGGCTGCTCCGTGTCGAGCCCAGCGACGACGAGGAGGCGTGGGTGCTCGAGCGACTGCGCCTCGACTTCGCCCGCGCCGGCGCCGAGCTCGACGAGGCCGACCAGGCGCGGCTCAGCGAGCTGAACCAGGAACTCGCCCGGCTCTCCACGACGTTCCGCCAGGCCCTCCTCGAAGCGGCCACCGCCGAGGCCCTCGTCGTCGACGATCCCGCGCTGCTCGACGGTCTGCCGCCCGAGACGATCGAGGGTCTCCGTGACGGCGACGTGTGGCGGCTGCCGCTCCTCAACTTCACCGCCCAACCGGCCCTCGCCCAGCTCACGAACCGCGAGGTGCGCCGGCAGCTCTACGAGCGCTCGGTGAACCGGGCGGCCGGCAACCGCGAGCTCGCCGTGCGCATGGCCGCCCTGCGCGCCGAACGAGCGGGCCTGCTCGGGTACCCGACCCACGCGGCGTACACCGTCGCCGACCAGACGGCGAAGACCACCGAGGCGGTCGAGGACATGCTCCACCGCCTCGCCGGGCCGGCGGTCGCGAACGCCGAGCGGGAAGCCGCCGAGCTCGCCGAGCTGGCCGGGCACCCCATCGAGCCGTGGGACTGGCCCTTCTACGCCGAGAAGGTCCGCGCCGCCCGCTTCGACATCGACGAGGCGGCGATGCGCCCCTACTTCGAGCTCGACCGTGTGTACCGCGAGGGGGTGTTCCGCGCGGCCTCCGGCCTCTACGGCCTCGGGTTCCACGAGCGTGACGACCTCGCCGGCTACCACCCCGACGTGCGGGTCTTCGAGGTCACCGACGCCGACGGCTCGGCGCTCGGCCTCTTCCTGCTCGACCCCTACGCCCGGCCCACCAAGCGGGGCGGTGCGTGGATGAACAGCCTCGTGCTGCAGTCGCGCCTGCTCGGCGAGTCGCCGGTGGTGGTCAACAACCTCAACATCACCAAGCCCGCGTCGGGTCCCACCCTGCTCACCCCCGACGAGGTGCGCACCGCGTTCCACGAATTCGGCCACGCCCTCCACGGGCTGCTGTCCGACGTGCGG
The DNA here is from genome assembly GCA_964488835.1 of uncultured Iamiaceae bacterium. GTDB lineage: Bacteria > Actinomycetota > Acidimicrobiia > Acidimicrobiales > SKKL01 > SKKL01. The sequence continues at coordinate 2,103 of CAZAVX010000080.1, forward strand.
GTGCCACGCGTGTCGGGCACCGCCGTGCCCCGCGACTTCGTCGAGTACCCCTCGCAGGTCAACGAGATGTGGGCCCGCCACCCCGAGGTGCTCCCGCACTACGCCGTGCACCACGAGACCGGGGAGCCGATGCCTGCCGAGCTCGTCGAGAAGATGGAGGCGGCCGAGCGCTTCGGCCAGGGGTTCGCCACCCTCGAGTACCTGAAGGCCGCCATCCTCGACTGGGCGTGGCACACGCGACCCGAGGGCGAGGTCGTCGACGACGTCGAGGCGTTCGAGGCGGCGACGTTCGCGGCCTGGGGCGTCGAGTTCCCGCTGGTCGGCGCCCGGTACCGGACGAGCTACTTCGCCCACATCTTCGGGGGCGGCTACAGCGCCGGGTACTACTCCTACATCTGGAGCGAGGTGCTCGACGCCGACACCGTCGACTGGTTCCACGAGAACGGGGGGCTCACACGGGAGAACGGCGACCGGTTCCGGGCGACGGTGCTCTCCCGGGGCGGTAGCCGCGACCCGATGGCGTCCTTCCGGGAGTTGCGTGGGCGTGATCCGAGGGTCGAGCCCCTCCTCGAGCGCCGCGGCCTGACCTGAACCTGCCGCCGTCGGGCGGCACCGGCCGTCGGCGACGGCATGATGGGGCGTGCACGAGTCGCCCCTCGATCCTCCCGCCGCGCTCACCCCGATCCCCGGCGCGCCTGCGCCCGGCGTCACCCCGCCGGTCCTCGGCACCCCACGTCGCTGGGGCGTCTTCGCGGTCGGCATCGCCTGTCTGATCACGGGCATCGCCCTCTCGGTCACCGCCGACCTCGGCGTCGGATCGTGGCAGGTGCTCGAGACCGGGCTCGTCGAGACCACCGGGCTGCCGTACGGCGCGGTCGTGTTCCTCGAGTCGGCGGTCGCGCTGACCCTCGCCTGGGTGTGGCTCGGCCAGCGCCCGTGGATCGCCACGGTCCTGCTCGCCTCCGGTGGACTCGGCATCGGAGCCTTGCTCGACCAGCTCTCCACCCCCGACGCCATGGCCGGTCGAGTCGCGCTCCTCGCGGCCGGCATGGCCCTGCTGGCCGTCGGCGTGGCGTTCTACCTCGCCTCCGATCTCGGGGCCTCGGCACAGGACTCGCTCTTCGTCGGCTTCTACCGGAAGTACGGGGTCCGGCCGGGCATCGTCCGCTTCGGGCTCGACGGCTCGATCGTGGTCGCCGGCGCGCTCCTCGGCGGTCAGCTCGGCGTCGGCACGGTGGTGGTCACCGTGGTCGTCCCGGTGCTCATCGAGCCCGCGCTCCGCCTGGGTCACACGCTCGCGGCGACGCCCTTGCCGCCCGCACTCGCCCGGCGACGAGGGGCCGGCGCACCGACTCCACCTACTTCTTGACAAGATCCAGAATCGGGGTGAACATCCGACTCATGACCACGGGGGCCGAGGTCGAGTCGGGGGCGGTCCGGCCGGTGGAGGCCGACCCTGCGGCCCTCCTCCGTGCGCGCGGACTCCAGGTCACCGCGCAACGCCTCGCCGTGCTGCGCGCCGTCGCCCAGCTCCCCCACGCGACCGCCGACGACATCGAGGTGGCGGTCCGGACAGAGATCGGGTCGATCTCCCGCCAGGCGGTGTACGACGCGCTCACCGTCCTCACCGAGCGCGGGCTGCTGCGACGCATCCAGCCCGCGCGCTCGCCCGCCCGCTACGAGGACCGGGTCGACGACAACCACCACCACCTGGTCTGTCGACAGTGCGGCCGCATGGTCGACGTCGACTGCGCCGTCGGCGCCCGGCCGTGCCTCGAGGCCGCCGACACCCAGGGCTTCGTCGTCGACGAGGCCGAGGTCATCTACTGGGGCCACTGTCCCGACTGCATCGCCTGACACCGCATCCCTGCCCCCGCTTCTCCGATCAGCACCGCATCTCCCACCAGCACAACCTCCGAGCAGCAGTCCACCCACCCGACCAGCGAACCAGGAGCGTCCCGTGACCGAGAGCCGTAGCGAGAGCGAGAACCCAGCGATCGACGCGCCCGAGCCCGCGACGAACGTCCGGCCGCGCACCAACCGAGACTGGTGGCCGAACCAGCTCGACCTCAACGTCCTGCACCAGCACAACCCGCGGGGCAACCCCCTCGGCGGCGAGTTCGACTACGCGAAGGAGCTCGAGACCCTCGACTTCGACGCGCTGAAGCAGGACCTCGTCGACCTGATGACCGACTCGCAGGAGTGGTGGCCCGCCGACTACGGCCACTACGGCGGGCTGTTCATCCGCATGTCCTGGCACGCCGCCGGCACCTACCGCATCGCCGACGGTCGTGGCGGCGCGGCCGACGGGTCGCAGCGCTTCGCGCCGCTCAACAGCTGGCCCGACAACGCGAACCTCGACAAGGCCCGCCGCCTCCTCTGGCCGATCAAGAAGAAGTACGGCGACAAGATCTCCTGGGCCGACCTCATCGTCCTCGCCGGCAACGTCGCGCTCGAGTCGATGGGCTTCCGCACCTTCGGCTTCGCGTTCGGCCGCGAGGACATCTTCGAGCCCGAGGAGATCTTCTGGGGGCCCGAGGACACCTGGCTCGGCGACGAGCGCTACGCCGAGGACAGCCCCCTCGACCTCGGCGACAACCCCTTCGGCAACGTCACGATGGGCCTCATCTACGTGAACCCCGAAGGTCCGCGAGGCATCCCCGATCCGCTCGCCTCGGCCCACGACATCCGGGTCACGTTCGGGCGGATGGCGATGAACGACGAGGAGACCGTCGCCCTCATCGCCGGCGGACACACCTTCGGCAAGGCCCACGGCGTCGGCGACCCCGACCTCGTCGGACCCGAGCCCGAGGGCTGCCCGGTCCACTCCATGGGGCTCGGCTGGCACAGCAGCTACGGCAAGGGCAAGGGCCGCGAGACGATGACCTCGGGCATCGAGGGGGCTTGGACCCCGACACCCACCCAGTGGGACAACAGCTTCTTCGACATGCTGTTCGGCTTCGAGTGGGAGCTCACCGAGAGCCCGGCCGGCGCGAAGCAGTGGCGGCCGAAGGACGGGGCCGGCTCCGACCTGGTGCCCGATCCCGAGGGCGATCCCGACCGGCGCTACCCGCCGATGATGACCACCGCCGACCTCGCGCTGCGGTTCGACCCGATCTACGAGCCGATCTCGCGTCGGTTCCACGAGAACCCCGACGAGTTCGCCGACGCGTTCGCCCGGGCGTGGTTCAAGCTGCTCCACCGCGACATGGGTCCCGTCGAGCGGTACCTCGGGCCCTGGGTGCCCGACGAGGTGCTGATCTGGCAGGACCCGGTGCCGCCGGTCGACCACGAGCTGGTCGGAGAGGCCGACATCGCGTCGTTGAAGTCGACGATCCTCGCCTCGGGCCTGTCGCCCGCCCAGCTCGTCAACGTGGCATGGGCCGCGGCGTCCACCTACCGCGACACCGACAAGCGCGGTGGGGCCAACGGCGCCCGCATCCGACTCGCCCCGCAGAAGGACTGGGAGGTCAACGACCCGGCGACCCTGTCGACGGTCCTCGCCACCCTCGAGCAGATCCAGGCCGACTTCAACGGCTCCCAGACCGGCGGGACGCGGATCTCCCTCGCCGACCTCATCGTCCTCGGCGGGTGCGCGGCGGTCGAGAAGGCGGCGCGTGACGCCGGCATCGACGTCACCGTCCCGTTCACCCCGGGACGCACCGACGCCACCGACGAGATGACCGACGCCGAGTCGTTCGCGGTGCTCGAACCGCGGGCGGACGGGTTCCGCAACTGGGTGCGCCCGGGGGAGAAGCTCGCCCCCGAGACGCTGATGCTCGACACGGCGAACCTCCTCACCCTCTCGGCCCCCGAGATGGCCGTGCTCGTCGCCGGCATGCGGACCCTCGACGCGAACCACGGCGGGTCGAAGCTCGGCGTGTTCACCGACCGGCCGGGCCAACTGACGAACGACTGGTTCGTCAACCTGCTCGACATGGGCGTCGAGTGGTCGACCTCGACCACCGAGGAGGGCGTCTACGACGGCCGTGACCGATCCACGGGCGCAGTGCGGTGGCAGGCCACCGCGGTCGACCTCGTGTTCGGCTCGAACTCCCAGCTCCGCGCGATCTGCGAGGTCTACGGCGCCGACGACGGCAACGAGCGCTTCGTGCACGACTTCGTCGCCGCCTGGGACAAGGTCATGAACCTCGACCGCTTCGACCTCCACCGCTGAGGCCCCGGTCGCGGCCCCAGCCCCATCACTGATTCTCCGAGTCCCAGTGGCCGCGTGGCGGCCACTGGGACTCGCAGTTCAGGGGGAGGGGGCGGGCGCGACCTTGGTGGGCACGCGCAGGATGACCGTGATGCCGATGACCGCGGCGGCCGCGAGCACCGCTCGGAGCCACCAGGCGTCGACGAGCCAGATCGAGAGCCCGACGAAGAACGTCAGCATCGAGATGGCGATCACCTTCGCCCGACGGGGCATGCCGAGGCCGGCGCGGTAGTCGCGAACCGCCGGTCCGATCGAGGGCAGGTCGAGGACCCAGGCCTCGAGGCGCGGGCTCGAGCGGGTGAAGCACGCCGCGGCGCCGATGAAGAAGATCGTGGTGGGGAGGCCGGGGACGACGACGCCGATGCCGCCGACGGTGACGCAGGCGAGCCCGCCCGCGACCCACACCAGGCGGACGACTCCGGTGGCAGGTTGGCGCGGCGGGCGAGCGGTCACGGCGGTGGCTCCGGCTCGGGGGCGGATCAGAGGCCGTCGAGCCACCACTCTACGAACGCGGCGGCGGTGAGGCGATCGTGGAGCTCCTCGTGGTCGTCGTCGACGTCGGGGGAGATCGTCCGCTCGCCGTACTCCTCGCCGAGGAGGCCGAGGAGGTCGTCGATCCCGAGCTCGCCCTCGAACCCGCAGGCGGCGACGGTGAGCTCGCCGGCCCGGTCGGGGAGGTCGGCGATGCCGCTGGCGTCGGCGAGGAATTCCAGCACCTCGGCGGCAGAGGGGGCGTCACGGTGGGTGTGGGTCTCGGCGACCACGGCAGCTCCAGCCAACAGGTAGTCTCGTACTGTGCGACTAGAGGTTACCCGCAGGAGCGACCTGGCGGTACGGGTGCTCCACCAGCTCGCCCGCGCCGAGGGGCGCACGAAGGGCTCGGCGCTCGCCGACGCCGTGGCGACCACCCCGGGGTTCGTCGCCCACGTCATGACACCCCTCGTGCGGCGGCGGTGGGTCAGCTCGGAGCCCGGACCGAGCGGCGGCTACCGCCTCGAGGTCGATCTCGCCGAGGTCTCGCTGCTCGACGTGATCGAAGCGGTCGAGGGCCCCACCGACACCGACCGGTGCGTGCTCGCCGACCGCACGTGCGACGCGGCGGGCACCTGTGCGCTCCACGTGCCGTGGCGTCGGGCCCGTGCGCAGCTGCTCGACGAGCTGGCGGCCACCGCGGTGGGTACGGTGCCGGCATGACCTCCCCACGCCCCCAACGCCCGCAGCGGCCCGAATCCGGCGGGCATCCCCCGGCCAAGGCCGCCCTCCTCATGGTGGGCGTGGTGCTCCTGATCGTCCTGCTCGCCGCCGCGCCGCTCGTGTTCAGCTGACCGAGCTGCCCTCGCCCTGGCCGGTACCGCCGCCGGGGTCGGTGGACAGCGCCGCCCAGAATCGGTCGCGGTCGACCTCGGTCTCGAACCCGACGACGGCCCACGCCTCGTCCTCGTCGGCCCGGCGCAGGCCCTCGACGCGGTGGTTCCCGTCCTCGAGGACGAGCTGGCCGTTCCGGTAGGTGACGACGACGGGCGGCGGGTTCCACTCGTCCTCGGCGATGGCCGCGGCCATCTCGTCGATGTCGTCGCGCCACTCGTCGTCGTCGACGATCGGGCAGAGGACCGGATCGCCCGGCGGGCCGACGAGACGGTTCAGCTCGCCGATCGGCAACAGCATCGGCCCGGCCCACCAGCGCTCGTCCTCGGTCAGCATCTCGCCGAGTTCGGCGTTGTCGCTGCCGTCGCTGCCGAGGAAGTCGTGCACCCAGGTGGCGAGCTCGCCCTGTTCGGCGGCCCGGCGGGCGCTCTCGACGGTGAAGGTGTGGTCGCTCATGGCGACCTCCCTACCCTTCCGGGCTGTCGACCAGTCCCAGGAGGTGGCTGGCGTCGTTGAAGGTGTGGAGGGTCCACCGGTCGCGCTCGGGGTCGTGCTCCCACTCGGTGAGCCCGGTGTTCGACGGGCGCATGATCGTGCCGCGCCCCGGATGGTCGAGGGCGAGCAGGATGCGCATGGTGGCCATGATCACCCCGGCGTGGCACGCGGCGACCACCGTGCGGTCGCGGTGCTCGACGGCGAACCGGTCGAGGAGCCGGCTCACGCGCTCGTGGAAGCCGTTCCAGCTGTCGCCCCCCGGGGCGAAGGGGCGGTCGCGCTCGACCTCCATGTCGAACCGGCCGTAGCGCTCCACGTACTCGGCCCACGTCAGCCCGTCGGCCTCGCCCGGGTCGACCTCGTTGAGCTCGCCATCGTGGTCGGCGAGCTCGACACCGAGTCCCGCGGCGATGATCTGAGCCGTCTCGACGGCGCGGGGCAGGGTGCTCGACAGGAGGAGGTCGGGACGCAGCCGTTCGGACGCCGCGAGGTGGTCGCGCAGCGCGCCGGCCTGGCGTCGCCCGAGATCGGTGAGCCCGGTGCACCCCTTTTCGCCACCGATGACACCGAAGAACCCGGCGTGGGCGTCGCCGTGGCGGACGAGGATGAGGCGCATCGGATCCACGGTAGGGGCGCGGCGGGGTCCCGACACCCCCGCCACCTCACTCGGGATCAGGAGCGTTCATAGACCCAGCCGGTGTCGCGCATCCACAAGCGGTGGCGGGGTCCGGGTGCGTCGGCGTCGGCGGTGTCGTAGCCCGCGTCGCCGTGCCAGAGGAGCACCTGTCCGTCGGCGCCGCCGGCCCACCGCGACGAGAAGAGCGGGATCGAGGTGGCGCGGCGGGCTGCGATCTCGACGATCTCGTCGACCGAGCCGGCGGCCGCCAGCTCGGTGAGGGTGACGAAGGTGGGCGGAGCGAGGTCGAGCTCGCCCCGGTCGCGGCGTGCGATCACCTCGGCGGGCGACAGCCATGCGTGCTCGTGGATCTCGTGTCCGTCGACGACGACCTCGCCGTCGGACGCCCGGGCGACGAAGAACCAGGTGTCGAAGCGGCGGGGTGTCTCGGGGGGCGGCATCCAGCGGGAGAACGGCGTCAGTTCGTGGGGTTCGAGGAGCAAGGCGCACTCCTCGACGGCTTCGCGCACCGCCGCGCGTCGGAACGCCGCCTCGGGGTCGGTGTCGTCGGGATGGTGGTCCTCGTCGTCGACCCGACCCCCGGGGAAGACCCACATGCCGCCGAACGCGCCGACCGCGCTGCGGCGGAGCATCAGGGTGGTGGGGCCACCGGGTTCGTCGCGCAGGAGGATGACGGTGGCCGCCGGCACCGCGGGATTGGAGTCGGTCGAGGGCGGCATCGCCCGATCTTGGCATGCCGGCCCCGTGAGGACGGGGCGTCCTGCTGGACAGAACGAAGTTCCGTGTGGGACGGTGAGCGCACCAACGTCAGGAGGAGGGGGACTCCCATGGGTGCAGAGGTCGAGACCACCGGCGGACGACTCCGAGGCCTGGAGCGAGGCGGCCATCTGGCCTTCCGCGGCATCCCCTACGCGGCGCCCCCGGTCGGTGGAGGTCGCTTCCGGGCCCCGGGCCCAGTCGAGCCGTGGGCCGACGTGCGCGACGCCACCGAGTTCGGCAGCGTCGCCCCGCAGGACCCACTCGTGCCGCCGCCGTTCCGGGCCGAGGCTCCCGAGAGCGAGGACTGCCTCTTCCTCAACGTCTACACCCCGGCCCTCGACGGCGCCCGCCGGCCGGTGCTCTTCTGGATCCACGGCGGTGGCTTCAGCCACGGTGCCGGCTCGCAGCCGGCCTACGACGGCGGCCCGCTCGTCGAGCGCGGCGACGTCGTCGTCGTGACGATCAACTACCGGGTCGGCGCCCTCGGCTACCTCTACCTCGGCGGCCACGGCGGCGACGCCTGGGGTGCGGCGGCCAACGCCGGCCAGCTCGACCAGATCGCCGCGCTGCGGTGGGTCCGCGACAACATCGCCGCCTTCGGTGGCGACCCCGACAACGTCACGATCTTCGGCCAGTCGGCGGGCGGTGTCGCCGTCGGCACGCTCCTCGCCATGCCCGCCGCCCGCGGCCTGTTCGCCAAGGCGATCCTCCAGAGCGGCACCGCCGCCCGGCTCGCCGGCCACGAGGCGGCCACCGCGATCTCGGCCTCCTACCTCGAGCGCATCGGCATCCCCGACGCCGACCCCGAGAAGCTGCGCGCCATCTCCGTCGCCGACCTGCTCGCCGCCCAGGGCCAGCGCGGCGCCCTGTCGCCGGTCGTCGACGGCGACTCGCTGCCGGTCAACCCCACCACGTTCGTGCGCGACGGCGGCGTCGCCGACATCCCGGTCATGATCGGCACCACCCGCGACGAACAGAAGCTGTACGTGGCCCGCGAGCGTCCCGAGCTGAGCGACGCCGAGCTCGTCGCCCAGGTGCGCGCCGCCATCCCGCGTCGCGCCGCCGACCGCGCCGCCGAGGTCGTGGAGGTCTACCGGGCCTCGCGCGTCGGGCGGGGTCTCGGCGCCACCAACCACGACATCATCGACGCGGTGATGACCGCCTCGCGGTTCCGCATCCCCGCGGTGCGCCTCGCCGAGGCCCAGGTGGCCCACCAGCCGCGCACGTTCCTCTACCAGTTCGACTGGGAGTCACCCGCTCGCCGCGGGGCGATGGGTGCCCGCCACGGCCTCGAGATCCCGTTCGTGTTCGGCACCATCGACCTGCCCGGCAACGACCGCACGATCGGCACCGGTGAGGCCGTCGCCCGCCTCTCCGAGCAGATGATGGACGCCTGGATCGCCTTCGCCCGCACCGGCGACCCTGCGCATCTGGGCATCGGCGAGTGGCCGGCGTACGACCCCACCACCCGCACGACGATGGTGTTCGGGCCCGAGACCGGCGCGGTGGCGGCGCCGTTCGAGGAGGAGCGGGCGATCTGGGAGGAGATGCTCGGCGCGCCGGCCCCGGCAGGCGCCGGTGGCTGAGGCCGAGTCGGCACTCGGCAAGGGTCTCCGGGTCCTCGAACAGCTCGCCCGCGCCGGCGGCGCGGTGCGGCTCTCCAATCTCGCCGCCGACCTCGGTCTGCAGAAGAGCGCGGTCCACCGCATCCTCCAGACCCTCGTCGAGGCCGGCTGGGCCACGCAGGAGCCCGACACCGGGCTCTACCGGGCCAGCCTGAAGACCTGGGAGCTCGGCACCGTCATCGTCGGGTCGCTGCCGGTGAAGCAGGCGGCGACGCCGGTGCTCCACGAGCTGCACCGGACCACCGGCGAGACGGTGAGCCTCACCGTCCTCGACGGCGACGACGTGCTCTACCTCGAGAAGCTCCTCGCCCCGCGGCCCATCGGCTTCACGACGCGGGTCGGCAGCCGGGTGCCCGCGCCGCTCACCGTCGGTGGGCGGGCGCTCCTCGCCTACGAGCCCGACTTCGAGGCGGTCGTCGACCGGCTGCTCGCCGAGCGGGGGGAGGACCTGTTCGATCGCAAGCGGGCCCTCGCCGACATCCGCAAGGCGCGCAAGGACGGCTACGTCGTCGGGAGGGGTCGCTCCGAGCGCGGCATCGTCGGCATCGCCACGGCGGTGCCGGGCGACGACGGCCGGGCCGTGGCCGGGCTCACCGTGTCGGCGCCGGTGTCGCGCACCGACGCGGCCCGCCAGGCCGACATCGTCGAGGCGCTCCTCGACGCCGCGGCCCGCCTCGGCGAGGCCGTCGGCCGCCGCTGAGGCGCTGCGCCCCGATCGCTCAGGTCAGGTGTCGGAGGAAGAACGCGGCGGACGACTCGCGCTCGAACACCGGGATCTCGACGTGGCGCCCCGGATTGATGTGCATCGTCTTCTCCTTCGACCCGAAGGCCTCGAAGAGGGCGAGCCCCGCCTCGGGGGTCATCAGCTCGTCGTGGTACTGGAAGAGGAAGAGCAGCGGCTGGCTGATCGACTCGACCTGGGCCCTGAACGCAGGGTCGGGGAGCAGGCCGAACAGGCCGAGCACCGCGGCGCGGATGCGCGGCTCGTTGGCGAGCAGGGGGATGCCGTAGCGGCACCCCATCGAGACGCCCCAGTAGCCGTAGGGGCCGCCGGCGGTGGTCTCGTCGGCCTCGAGCAGGTCGAGCAGCGCCCGCCACTCGCGCACCATGCGGGGCAGGCGCGGCGCCTCGCCGTCGCTGCCGGCCGCGGCCGACCCGTCGCCGACGACCCGCTCGCGGCCCCGGCGCATCTCCTCGTCGACGCCGCGCTCGCGGAGACGACGCAGCGTCTCCTCCTGCTGGCGGATCTGCTCCTCGGTGCGGCGGTCGCCGTGGCCGGGGGCGTCGAGGGTGATCGAGCGCCAGCCGTGCTCGCGGGCGAAGCGCTCGGCCATGGCGACGAGGTTCGGCGCCTCCTTGCTCTGGAAGCCGCCGTGGCCCATCAGGATGGTGGGGCGCTGCTCGGCAGGGCCCTCGGGGCGCCACAGCAGGCCGGGCACGGTCTGGCCCTCGACCGCGAGCTCGACGCGCTGCCTCGTCACCCCGTCGGTGGTGGTCTCCTCGATCGTCTGCATCGTCGCGGTGCCGGTCATCGTCGTCCTCCTCAGCTCCGGTGGAGCACCCGCGAACGGGCCTGCTGGGTCTCGTAACGGCTCATCGCGAGCCGCTCCTCACGGTGGGGGTCGTCGACCGCCACGGGCGGCACGTCGAAGTGCATCACCGCGCGGCGATCGAGGTCGTAGGGGGCCCACTCGGGGATGGCGGCGTTGTTCGGGTCGCCGGTGCGGGCGAACGCGATCCACGACTCGCTCATGGCGTGGGCGAGCGCCTCGGTCTCGTCGGTGGGCTCGCCGACCATGTCGGGGGCGAACCTCACGTTGTCGAACACGAACGGCAGGTCGAGGGAGTGCGGGGTGATCCGCCGGCCGCCCTCGACCGGGGTGCGCCACATCAGGCGGTACGACCAGACCGGCGCCCCGCCCTGAGCGGCCTTGCGCTCGGTCTGCAGGACGCTGTCGAGCCAGTAGCCGCGGGCGGTGACGATGGTGAAGAACACCTCGGGGGCGGGGGCGTCGGGCACCGACCGGCGGACGATGGCGACGAGCTCGTCGACGTCGTCCTCGTTCACGTAGGCGGCGAGCTGTTCGGGCAGGTCGGCGTCGGTGAGCTCGAACGTGGAGGGGTCCATCGAGCCGACCTGGTTGGAGAGCTCGGTGCGGCAGGTGCCGACCATGAGGGGGATGTCGGCCGACAGCGAGGGGGCGTCGGGGTCCCAGGGGTGGCGGTCGAAGACCACGCCGTCGAGGGTGGGGGAGAAGCGGCCGCGGACCTTGGCCTGCGCCTCGACGAGCTGGTCGGTGGTGAGGTCGCGGAGCCCGTGGGCCTCGGCGGGGGTGAGGCCCACGACCTCGAGCAGCCCCGCGGTGAGGCGCTCGGCCCGTTCGGTGTCGAGGAGGCGCAGGTGCGAGCCGCTCTGGACGATGCCACGGTGGAACAGGCCCTGCGCGCTCGGCGCGGCCATCGCGATGCTGACCTTGCGGCCGCCGCCGGACTGGCCGTAGATCGTGACGTTGCCGGGGTCGCCGCCGAAGCCGGCGATGTTGTCGCGCACCCACTCGAGGGCGGCGACGATGTCGAGGAAGCCGACGTTGGCCGACCCCGCCGCCTCCTCGCCGAGCAGGTGGTCGAGATAGCAGTGGCCGAACACGTTGAGGCGGTGGTTGATGGTGACGACCACGACGTCGCCCCGACGGGCGACCCGGGTGCCGTCGTAGAGGAGCATCGAGCCGGTGCCGGCCTCGAAGCCGCCGCCGTGCAGCCACACCATCACCGGTCGGTGGGCGTCGTCGCAGGCGGGCGTCCACACGTTGAGCCGGAGGCAGTCCTCGCCGAGGGGCGGGCGGTTGCCCTTCGTGCCGCCGAGGGCGAGTCGGGTGAAGGTCTGGGGGGCGGTGTCGCCGTAGGCGGTGGCCTCGAACACCCCGGTCCACGGCTCGACCGGCTGCGGTGGGCGGAAGCGGTTCGCCCCGCCGGTGTGGGCGCCGTATCGCATGCCGAGGAACGTGCGGATGCCGTCGCGCACGAACCCCTGCACCGACCCGTGGGAGGTCTCGACGACCTCGGAGCTGGTGATGTCGGCCACGTGTCCCCC
>CAZAVX010000081.1:0-14230 GCA_964488835.1 uncultured Iamiaceae bacterium
GCATGCGGTCGCCGAGGTCGGCGCTCACCGCCTGGTGGATCGGGACGAGCACCTGCATGGCGACGAAGACGACGCCGACGAGCGCGAGCGGGCCGCTGAGGTCGTCTCCGCGCTCGACCGCGCCGACGAGCACGCCCATCGCCACCGCGAAGAGGGCGGGGAGCAGGCCGCGCAGCACGAGCAGCACCCACCACACCGCGCACAGCCCGGGCGCTGCCTTCGGCATGACGCCGAAGAACACCCACTCCTGTCGTCGTCGCAGCCGATCGATCATCTGCGCTGCCGCCTCTCGTCCTCGGATCCGGTCGAATGGTTCATCGTCGTGCGACCCCCGGCTCCGACGGTGCGGTCAGGCGCGGGTCGGGGTCGCGGGGCCGCCGGCGCCGGCGAGCGCCGCACCGCGGAAGACGCGGATCCAGCCGGCGGCGTCGATGCCGAGATCGGTGAGCCGCCGGTGCACGCTCGCCGACAGCCCGGGCAACACCTCGCCGGCGGCACGGGCCGCCTCGAAGCGGGCGAGGCGGACGAGCGCCTGGGCGACACGGTCGTCGGTGTCGTCGGCGATCTGGGTGGCCTGCTCGAACAGTTCCTGGGCCTCGGCGACCTCGCCCGTGCCCCGCAGGATGGAGCCCAGAGCGCAGAGGGCGGTGATGCGGTCGAGGTAGGTGGAGCGGCCGATCTCGAGCACCTGCTGGGTGAGCTCGCGGCACTCGTCGAGGCAGCCATCGACGGCCCGCACGCACGCGAGCCCAGAGAGGGCGTAGGCGCTCGGCTCCTCCTCGCTGTCGAGCTCGGTGGCGGCCTCGAGGTGTGCGCGGGCCTCCCCGAGCTGGTCCATCTGGAGCAGCGCGAGGCCGGTGGCGACGAGCCGGTCGCTCTCGCCGATGACGGCGGGGTCGAGGTCGTCGACGCCGACGAGCGCGACCGCGCGCAGGGCACGCTCGGGGTCGCCGATGGAGGCCGCGGCGGCGGCCACCGCGGTGGCGCCCATCGGCATCGGGGAGTCGGTGGCGGAGCGGCTGGCCTCGACGGCGAGGTCGAGGGTGCGGAACCCCTCGCCGACCATGCCCACCGCGATGAGCGCACGCCCGAGGACCGCCGCGGACTGCACCTCGCGCTCGAGGTCGCCGACCGCGTCGAACATCTCGCGCGCCTCCTGGGCGCGGGGGATGGCCTGTTGGGCGCGGCCGGTCCAGAGGCGGATCGAGGCGGAGAGGACGAGCATCATCGCCGTGGCCCAGCGGTCGCCGCGCTCGCGGGACTCGACGAGGATTCGCTCGCTGAGCTGCTCGGCTTCGTCCCATTGGCCCTGGTGGAACCGGACCCAGGCCTGGAGCCCGAGCGCCCAACCGAGGCCGCCGCTGTCGCCGAGCTCCTCGAACATCGTCGCCGACTGGTGGATGCGCCGGTCGGCCTCGGCGGGCCGACCCTCGAGGAACGCGAGCCAGGCCAGGTTCTGGAAGGCCCACGCCTGGCCCCGCTTGTCGCCGAGCGCGCCGAACGCGTCGAGCGCCTCGGAGATCGAGCGGTGCGCGGCCTCGGCGTCGCCCCCGAACAGCTCGGCCATGCCCCGGAGGCGCAGCGATTCGGCCATGCCCCGGCGGTCGCCGACGGCGGTGAACTGCTCGGCCGCGTCGGTGAAGGTGGCGATGGCCGTGGGGCGGTCGCCCTCGCGCTCTTCGATGGTGCCTCGGATGAGGGTGGCGGTGGCCCGGCCGACGGGGTCTTCGAGGGCCTCGGCGGCGTCGAGCGCGGCGGTGAGGTCGGTACGTGCCGCAGCGAGTCGGCGCATCTCGGCACGGGCGCGGGCACGGCCGAGCAGGAGCTGGACCCGCTGGGGTGAGGGCCGGGTGGGGATCAGCGAGAGCGCCTGGGAGAAGAGGCGCTCGGCGGCGGGGTGCGACTCGGCCGCCTCGGCCCGGTCGGCGGCCTTGGTGAGCCAGTGCAGGGCGCGTTCGCTGATGTCGGAGGGGATGCCGGCGACCCCGCCGAGGTCGCGGACCTGTTCGGCCGCCTGTCCGTAGTGGTAGGCGAGGCCGTCGATGATGCTGGTGTTCACCTCGCCGTAGCGGGCGAAGTTCAGCTCGAGGTACTGGGCGATGCCCCAGTGCCGCAGCGCCCGGGCAGCCTTGGTGAGCGTGTTGTACGCAACCTCGCGCACGAGGTCGGACCGGAACGCGTAGGTGCGGCCCGCGGGGTCGAGGACGAGCACCTCCTTGTCGACGAGGCCCTGGACGGCGGCCCGCACCTCGTCCTCGCTCCGCACGCCCTGGCCCGCCCGATCGGCGGCGGCCATCAGCACGAGCGCCTCGACCGGACCTTCGCGGCCGTACACCGCGGCGTCGTCGAGCGCGCGTCGCTCGTTGAGCGTGAGGGTGTCGAGCCGGGCGGCGACGAGCCCCCGCAGCGTGTCGGGAAGGGCGTCGGTGCCGTAGGCGCGGTGGGTGAGGGTGTCGAGCCCGGCGCCGTCGTCGACGAGGGCGACGAGCTCCTCGAGGAAGAAGGGGTTCCCGCCGCTGCGGTCGAGGACCGCGTCGCGAAGCTCGCGATCGACCCGGCCGTCGAGCAGGGCGTCGAGGAGCGCGGCGGACGCTTCGCGACTCAGCGGGTCGACGTTCACGACGAGGGAGTTGTGGGGCACGTTGCCCGGCAGCCACGCCTCGCGGAACGGGGGCCGGGCGGTGGCCACGACCATGAACGGCGAGTCGGAGAGGCGCTCGACCAGCGAGCCGAGCAGCTCGAACACCGGCTGGCCGGCCCAGTGCAGGTCGGAGAGCACGAGCATGAGGGGCCGCTCGGCGAGCAACGCTTCGAAGAAGGCGCTCACCGAGCGCAGCATCTCCTCGCGAGCCCGCTGCGGTTCGATGTCGCGGAGCGGGTTCTCGGTGCCGAGCAGGTGGAGGAGCCCGTTGACGAGCCGGGTGACCGCCGGGTCGTCGACCGGCAGGCCGACCACCTCGGCGACCTTGGGCGCGACGCCGGCCCGCACGAGGTCGGGGGCGTCGTCGGCCGCCACCTCGAAGACGTTGCGCAGCGCCTCGGCGATGGGCCACCACACGTTGGCCTCGCCGTAGGGCACGCAGCGGCCCTCGAGCACGGTGGCGCCGTGGCGTTGGGCGGCCATGGCCGCCACCTCGCGGGCGAGCCGGTTCTTGCCGACCCCTGCCTCGCCGAGGAGCGTGACGACCGAGGCGCGCCGGCGGTCGACGGCGTTGTCGATGGCGTGGCCGATCATCGCCAGCTCGGTGTCGCGGCCGATGAGCGGTGCGCGGGTACGGCGACGGCGGTAGCCGGGCGGCGCGAGGGCGGCCACCGCCCGCCAGGCCTCGACCCGATCGCCCCGGCCGCGCACCTCGACGAGGCCGACGGGCTGGTAGCCGATGACGTCCTTGGTGGCGGCGTGGGTGGCTGGGCCGACGAGCACCTCGCCGGGCTGGGCCATCGACTGGAGCCGGCTCGCGGTGTTCACGACGTCGCCCATCGCCGTGTAGTCGCCACCGGCGCGCAGCGCGCCGACGAGCACCTCGCCGGTGTTCACGCCGATGCGCATGCGGATGGAGGCGTCGAGGTCGGCGGCGCTGTCGGTGAGGGTCTGCTGCATCCGGAGCGCGGCCCGCACCGCCCGCTCGGGGTCGTCCTCGTGGGCGACGGGCGCCCCGAACAGGGCGACGATGGCGTCGCCGACGATCTTGTCGACCTGGCCGCCGAAGCTCTTGATGTCGCCGACGAGGTGCTCGAAGCACCGGTCGATCAGTCGTTTCACCGACTCGGGGTCACGCCCCTCGGACAGCCCGGTGAAGCCGACGAGGTCGGCGAAGAGGACGGTGACGACGCGCCGCTCGTCGCCGACGGTGGCGAGTTGTTGACCGCAGGATGGGCAGAAACGGGCGCCCTCGGGCGTGGGCGCGCCGCACGAGGGGCACGTCATCGTCTGCCAGCATACGGGCACTCCCGACGCACGTGACTCGCGTCACGAGCGAGAATATGGGCCGGCCGAGGTTGCGGATTCGTTACGATCCAGCGGGTGAGCCACGCCGAGACCTCCCCCACCGCCCTGCGCACCGCGCCCGCCGCCCGGGCGGTCGCCGCCACCAAGACCTACGGAGAGGGGGCCACCCTCGTCACGGCGCTCGACGCCATCGACGTCGAGTTCGAGACCGGGCGGTTCACCGCCATCATGGGGCCCTCGGGGTCGGGCAAGTCGACCCTCATGCACTGCCTCGCAGGGCTCGACTCGCTCACCTCCGGTCAGGTGTTCATCGGCGACGTCGACCTCACGAGCCTGAAGGAGAAGCAGCTCACCACGCTGCGCCGCGACAAGATCGGCTTCGTCTTCCAGGCGTTCAACCTGGTGCCCACCCTCACCGCGAGCGAGAACATCACCCTCCCGATGTCGCTCGCCGGCCGCAAGCCCGACACCGGCTGGATCGACCGGGTCATCGACACCCTCGGCCTGCACAACCGCCTCACCCACCGGCCGAGCGAGCTGTCGGGCGGCCAGCAGCAGCGGGTCGCCGTGGCCCGTGCCCTCGCCAGCCGGCCCGAGATCATCTTCGCCGACGAGCCCACCGGAAACCTCGACTCCAACAGCGGCGGCGAGCTGCTGCGGTTCATGCGCCAGGCGGTCGACGAGTTCGGCCAGACGATCGTGATGGTCACCCACGATCCCGTCGCGGCGAGCGTCGCCGACCGGGTCGTCTACCTCGTCGACGGTCGCATCGTCCACGACATGCCCGAGCCCACGGCCGAGGCGATCATCGACCAGATGAAGCACCTGGAGCTCGGCGGCTGATGCTCCGCTCTTCGCTCAAGGCGGCCTGGGCGCACAAGCGGCGCCTGCTCTCCACGGCCATCGCGGTCGTGCTCGGCGTGGCGTTCATGGCCGGCACGCTCGTCCTCGGCGACACCCTCGACCGCGCCTTCGACCAGTTCTTCGGCGAGACCCTGTCCGAGACCGACGCCGTCGTGCGAGGGCCCGAACTCATCGACACCGGCTTCGGCCGCCTGTTCGGCCCGATCGACGAGGAGCTCGTCGAGGTGGTCCGCGGGGTCGAGGGCGTCGACGTCGCCGCCGGCTACGTGCAAGGGAGCAGCATCCGCGTGCTCGGCGCCGACGGCGAGCCCATCGGCTCGAACAACGGCCCACCCACGCTGATGTTCTCGTGGATCGACGACCCCGGCCTCGCCGGCGTCAGCCTCGTCGACGGGCGAGGCCCCGAGTCCGACGACGAGATCGCGATGAACGTCGCCGCCGTCGCCGACGCCGGCTTCGCCCTCGGCGACGAGGTCGACATCCTCCTCCCCGACGGCATCCGCACCTTCACCCTCGTCGGCACCTACCGCATCGGCGACGCCGACAGCGCCCTCGGCACGGTCAACGTGAACTTCACGCTGCCGGTCACCCAGGAGATCGCCGGCACCCCTGGTCAGGTCAGCGAGATCGCGGTCCGCACCGACGACCCGAACCTCACCCAGGAGGAGCTCGCCGAGCGCATCCGGGAGGTGCTGCCCCCCGAAGCCGAGCTCAGCGTGCTCACCGGCGAGGAGTACGCCCAGGAGACCTCCGACGACATCACCCAGGGCCTCGGGTTCTTCACCACCCTGCTCCTGGTGTTCGCGTTCATCGCCCTCATCGTCGGTGCGTTCATCATCTTCAACACCTTCTCGATCCTCGTGGCCCAGCGCAGCCGCGAGCTCGCCCTCATGCGCGCCATCGGCGCCACCCGCCGGCAGGTCATGGTCTCGGTGCTCGTCGAGGCGATCATCGTCGGCGTCATCGCCGCGGTGGTCGGTGTCGGCGCCGGCATCCTCCTCGCCACCGGCGCGCTCTCCCTGCTCGACTCCATCGGGCTCGACCTCCCCACCAACACCGCGTCGGTCACCTCGGGCGCCGTCATCACCGCCATCATCACGGGCACCGTCGTCACGGTCGGGTCGGCCATCGTCCCGGCGTGGCGCGCCACCCGCGTCCCACCCATCGCCGCCCTGCGCGACGTGGCGCTCGACCGGTCCGGCACCTCGAAGATCCGCCTCGTGCTCGGGGTGCTCTTCCTCCTCCTCACCGTGGCCATCTCGCTGCCCGCCTTCGGCGACGACCCCGACGCCACCGCCATCCGCTCGGTGGGGCTCGGGGCGCTCACCCTGCTCATCAGCCTCGTCATCCTCGGGCCGGTGCTCGCCCGGCCGCTCGCGAAGGCGCTCGGCTCGGTCCTGCCGCTCATCCGTGGCACCACCGGCCTGCTCGCACGCGAGAACGCGGCCCGCAGCCCGAAGCGCACGGCCTCCACGGCGGCCGCCCTGATGATCGGCGTCGGGCTCATCGTGTTCATCAACGTGTTCACCGCCTCGGCCCGGGCGTCGATCGACGCCGAGCTGAAGCGGGGGCTGCGCGCCGAGTTCATCGTCCAGCCGTCGGGCTTCGACATCGGCGCCCCGCCGGTGTTCTCCGAGGAGGCCCGCGCCCTCGACGGGGTCGACGCGGTCGCCACCGTGCAGGGGTGGTTCGCCAACTTCGAGGAGCCGGGCGAGGAGCCCTTCGACACCTTCATCCAGGCCGTGGTCCCCGCCGACCTCGCCCGGGCCGTCGAGGTACGCATGGTCGAGGGCGAACTCGCCGACCTCGAGCCCGGCACCATCGCCTACGACCGACGGGTCGCCCGCGACGCGGGCCTCTCCATCGGCGACGAGGTCACCATCACCTTCGCGTCGGGCCAGCGGGAGACCTTCACCCTGTCCGCCATCTCCGACGACCCCCAGCTGTTCGGCCTCCGCGTCATCCACCAGGACGACTTCACCCGCCTCAGCACCACCGTCACCGACTTCGCCGTGTTCGTCCGGGTCACCGACGGCGCCGACCTCGCCGCGGTGCGGGCCGATCTCGAGGCGCTCGCCGAGCCGTACCCCACCCTCGAGGTGCTCGACCAGGACGAGTATCTCGGCAGCGTCGCCGACACCATCAACGCGGTGCTCAACGTCGTGTACGGCCTGCTCGCCCTGTCGGTCATCATCGCCCTCATCGGCATCGCGAACACGCTGTCGCTGTCGATCCACGAGCGCACCCGCGAGCTCGGTCTCCTGCGGGCGGTCGGCATGACCCGTGCCCAGCTGCGGTCGGCCGTGCGGTGGGAGTCGGTCATCATCTCCCTGATCGGCACGGCCCTCGGTCTCGGGCTCGGCCTCATCAGCAGCTTCGCGCTGATCCAGGCCCTGAAGTCCGACGGGCTCAGCCGCTACAGCCTCCCGGTCACACCGCTCGTCGTCATCGCCGTCCTCTTCGCCGCCCTCGGCGTGCTCGCCAGCGTGCTGCCCGCCCGCCGGGCCGCCCGCCTCGACGTCCTCGACGCCATCGCCGCCGAGTGAGCCACGTGCCGCGGCACGTGCGCCACACTGGTGCGATGGCCCACGTCGAGCCGAGCTTCACCGTCGTCCTGGTGGGCGACGCCGACATCTGCGAGTCGCTCGCCGGGCCCATCCGCGAGAGCGAGTCGCTCCTCCTCACCGGCGTGGTCCGGCCCGAGGAGGCGGCGTCCACGGTCGTCGGTCGTGCCCCCGATGTGGTCGTGCTCGTCGAGGCCGGTTCGGCCGACTCGGCGGGCCTCGTCGAGTTGGGCGCGTCGCTCGGCCGTGCACTGCCCGCCACCCGCTTCCTCCTGGTCGCCGAGGGGTCGCCCGCCGATCCCGGCGCATACCGCGACGCGTGGATCGGTGGGGTCGTGGCCCGCGAGGGCGACGTTCCCCTCGTCGACGCCATCGAGTGGTTGGCCCACGGCGAAGGGGTTCTCGACCCGGGGTTGGCCGCCGCGGTGCTCGCCCGTCACGAAGCCGGCGGCTCGTCGGTGCCGCTCACGCCCACCGAACACGAGGTGCTGCGCCGCCTCGCGGCGGGCGACAGTGCCGACGTGCTCGCCGCCGAGTACGCGGTGTCGCCACGGCTCGTGCGCCTGCACGCCGGAGGCGCCCTCGCACGCCTGCACCCGATCGCCTGAACGCCTCTAGGATGGCGGGCGGCAGTACTGCGGGCGCAGGGTGGCCGCGAGGCCAGGAGAGAGCAGGGCTTACGGGGTGGTGAGTCAGGGTCCGGCCGACGACGCGGCGAACGAGCCGATCGCGTTGCTGACGAGCCAGCAGCGCTCCGACGCCCGTCTCCAGCTCGCGCTCTCCGCGGGCGGGCTCGGGGTGTGGGAGTGGAGCCGAGACAGCGACGAGATCGACTGGGACCTCACCACCGCGCGCCTCTACGGCGTCGATCCGGCACACGTGCCCCAGCACTTCGCCGACTACCTCGAGCTCGTGTACCCCGACGACCGCGACGAGGTGCAGGCGACGGTCCGCCAGGCCCTCGCCAGCGGCAACGACTTCTCGACCACCCACCGGGTGGTCCACCCCGACGGCACGGTGCGGTGGCTCCAGAACCGCGGGCACCCGGTCAGCAACGGCGAGGAGGTCATCGGCGTGATCGGGGTGGTCGGCGACGTCGCCACCCAGCGGCAGGTCGAGCGCGAGCGGTTGCTCGCCGAGGAGTCCGCGGCCCGCGCCGAAGCCGACGCCGAACGGGCCCGCCTCGAGTTCATCCTCGAGGCCAAGCAGGTCATCAGCCAGGACTTCGACCTCGACGCCCGGCTCCGCGAGTTCATCCACCTCGCGGTACCCCGCCTCGCCGACGGCGGCGCAGTGCACCTCGTCGACACCGCGACCGGCGAGGTCCGGCTCCACGCGCTCGTCCACCGCGACCCGGCCCAGCGCGAGCTCGTCGCCGAGCTGTTCGACCTCTACCCGATCCGCCTCGACCAGCGCGTCGGCATCGGCGCCCTGATCCGGGGCGGGCGGTCGGGATGGCTGCCGAAGCTCACCGACGAGATGCTCGTCGGTGCCGCGGCCTCCGACACCCACCTCGAGATGCTGCGGCGGCTCGACATCACGAGCGGCCTGGTCGTCCCCCTCGTCGGACCCGACGGCCCGTTCGGCGCGGTCACCTTCATCACCACCGAGGGTCGGTTGATGCGCGAGGCCGACCTGCGCCTCGTCGAGCAACTGTGCAACCGGGTGGCGATCCTCCTGCACAACTCGCAGCTCACCCAGGCCATCGACGCCGAGCGGCTCGCCCACCGCTACCAGGCGGCGCTGCTCACCTCGGTGCTCGAGGCGAGCGTCGACGGCGTCCTCGCGGTCAGCGTCGAGGGCGAGGTGCTCACCCACAACCAGCGGTTCCTCGAGCTGTGGGGCATCGACGAGTCGGTGCTCGCCGGTGGCGACGACGCATTCCTCGCCGCGGCCGAGGGCCTCGTCGTCGATCCGGAGGGGTTCGTCGCCACGGTCAAGCAGGCCTACGCGGACCGTCCCGTGCGGTTCCACGACCAGGTCGAGCTCACGAGCGGACGGGTGCTCGACCGGCACGGCACCCGCCTCGTCGACACCGACGGCGAGTACCTCGGGTTCGTCTGGAACTACCGCGACATCACCGTCGAGAAGGCGCAGGCGGCGGCCATCTCCGAGGCCGGACGCCGGTCCGCCACGCTGGCCCGCACGCTCCAGCAGAGCCTTCTGCCGCCCCGGCTCCCCCACATCGCCGGCGTCGACCTCGCCGCCCGCTACCACCCGGCCTCCGGCGGCATCGAGGTGGGGGGCG
This sequence comes from uncultured Iamiaceae bacterium, assembly GCA_964488835.1. Lineage (GTDB taxonomy): Bacteria > Actinomycetota > Acidimicrobiia > Acidimicrobiales > SKKL01 > SKKL01. The sequence goes on from CAZAVX010000081.1 coordinate 9,626, forward strand.
ACTTCTACGACGTGTTCAGCGTGGGCGGCGAGTGGATCCTCGTGGTGGGCGACGTGTGCGGCAAGGGCGCCGAGGCCGCCGCCATCACCGCGCTCGCCCGCTACTCCATCCGAGCCGCGGCGAGCCACGACGCCGACCCGGCCAGCATCCTCACCGACCTCAACGGGGTGATGCTCACCGACCCCACCGTCACCGAGGGGGTGCCCCGCTTCGCCACCGTCTGCTGCATCCGGCTGCGCCACGAGGGCGACATGGTGCACGCCGACATCGCGTGCGGCGGGCACCAGCCGCCGTTCGCCGTGCGCGCCGACGGCACCGTCGAAGAGGTCGGCGCCCCGGGCACCCTCCTCGGCGTGTTCGACGAGGTCCGCATCGAGACCACCACTGCCACCCTCGGTTCGGGCGACTCGATCGTCATGCTCACCGACGGGGTGCTCGAGGCCCGGCGACCCGACGGCGACCAGCTCGACGTCGAAGGGGTCGAGCAGGTGCTGGCCCGCTCCGCCGGACAGGGTGCCGCGGCCTCCGACCTCTGCGGCGATCTCGCCGCGGCGGCCATCGCGGTGCAGCATGGCGACACCAAGGACGACATCGCGATCCTCGTCGCCCGGGTCGAACCGTCCCGCTGAGCGCGGCGGCGTCGCCTAGCGGCCACGACCGCGCTCCGACGGGGTGTGCGTCGACGGGTGGGGGTCGGTGGGCCGCGGGTCAGTCGGTGGCGTCGAGCTGGAGGTCGAGCACTTCCATCGGCACCAGCTCGCGCAGCTCGTCGACGGCATGGGCAGGCAGACGATCGAAGCGAGCCTGGAGCACGACGGTGAGCTGATCGCCCGCCCGGCCGTAGACCACCTCGATGGAGGCGGTGGTGGGATACGAGTCGGGGTCCTCGGCCTCACCGCTCGACAGCTCGGCGGACAGGCGCTGGAGCAGATCGGCGACCGCCTGGCGGTAGCCGGCGATCTCGGCGGTGGTGTAGCGGCGGGCGTCGGCGGCCCGGCTGCCGTTGCCACCCACAGGCTGGGTGGCCACCACCTGGAGTCCTTCGAGGTCGGAGCTGGCGAGGGTGTCGGTGACCCACTGCTCGTGCTCGGGATCGACGTGGACCCACAGCGTGGTGCCATCGTCGTCGGTCTCGACGGTGCCGCCCTGCGAGTAGCCGGTGCGTTCCTCGAGCTGGGCGAGGAACCGCTCCACGCCCAGCGCGGGATCGGCACCCGGCTCGGCCTCGGCCGGACGCTGCGTCACGCCCGGCGCGCCGACGAACTCCTCCTCGTCGGGATCGCTGCACCCTGCGAGCAGCACCGCGACGGCGGCGAGTGCGAGCGCGGCAACGCGCATCCGTCCCCGGAGGTCGCCTCTCGACGTGCTGTCCACTCGTCTCCTGCTTCCTCGCCCGCGCGATCGCGATCAGCCTGACACGGTGAGGCTAGAGGCGAGCGGAGCGCCTCAGGTGTCCTCGTCGGGTTCGTCGAACCCCTGGACGCGACGGTAGAGCTCGCCACGAGGGTCGAGCGAGTGGTGGCCGAACCACTCGCTGGCGCGCATCTCGTCCTCGATCTTCTTGCGGACCTTCGCCGGGTGCTGGTCGATGTAGAGCTTGCCGTTGAGGTGGTCGGTCTCGTGCTGGAAGGCCCGGGCCCGGAGTCCCTCGCCCTCGTAGACGACCTCGTTCCCCTTGGCGTCGTAGCCCCGCACCCGGGCCCGCAGCGCCCGCACGGTGGGCAGGCCGACACCGGGGAGCGAGAGGCATCCCTCGCCGCCGTCCTGGAGGTCGGGTCCGAGGATCTCGACCTCGGGGTTGATGACCTCGGCGGCGAGGCCGTCGCGGCAGTCGACGACGAACACCCGCTCGAGCCGGCCGATCTGGTTGGCAGCGAGCCCGACGCCCGAGTCGATGGCATACATCGTCTCGAAGAGTTGGTCGACGAGCTTGCGGATCTCGGCGTCGAACACGGTGACCGGCTCGGCGCGGCGGCGCAGGACCGGGTTGCCCCAGAGGGTGATGGGGGCACAGGGCGAGGGTTCGGTGGGGTCGTGGTCGTGATCGCTCACGGGGAGGATGGTACGTGGGTCACGCCGGGGAGGGACCAAGTCCCCTACGACCGACCTCGTCCACGGCGCACCCTGGAGGCGTGATCCCGACCCTCTTCAGGCGGGCGGTCGGGCGTGATCTCCCCGGCGCGCTCGCCGACGACGTGCGCACCTACGGGCTCGGTCCACCTCGACCCGATCGCCCGCCTGTGCTCGGCAACGATCTCAATGCGCTGCCCGACGTGGTGCAGCGCTACCTCCGAGAGATGGGGGTCGTCGGCCACCCACTCACCGAGACGTTGCAGCTGCGGGCGACCGGGCGCTTCCGTCTGGGGACCGGGAGGCGGGCGATGCCGTGCGAGATCCTCCAATACGACACCGCCCACCCGCTCACCCGCCTCTTCCACATGCGCCTCGACCTGTTCGGTGTCGTGCCGATGGTGGGCACCGACCGGTACGTGCTCGGCCGGGGTCGCATGAACGGGAGGCTGCTCGGGCTCGTCACGGTGGCCGACGGGTCGGGGCCCGAGTTCGACCTCGGCGAGCTGACGACGTTCCTCGACGACGCCGTGCTCTTCGCCCCCTCGATGCTGCTCGGGCTCGACACGACGTGGTCCGAGGTCAGCGACCGGAGGTTCGCGGTGACGCTCACCGACTCGGGGCACACCGTGCGCGCCGAGGTCACCGTCGACGAGGCGGGTCGACCGATCGAGCTCTCGTCGACAGACCGCTGGGCCGACCTCGGCCGGCGGATCGTCCGTGCCCGGTGGAGCACCCCGGCCTGGGGATGGGTGCGCCGCACCGACGGCCGGCTGGTGCCCACCCGCGGCTCGGCCGTCTGGCACCTGCCCGAAGGCGACCACACCTACGCCGAGCTGCGGTTCGACCCGAACGAGATCCACTTCGACGTCTGAGGAGAACAGCCAGCGCTGCTGCGACGGAAGGAGGCGACATGGACGCCACACGCATCCGACACGTCGTCGAGGTCACGACGGGTGACCGGAGGATCGGAGCGGCCGTCGCCGTGGGGGCCGGCGCGGTGTTCGGCCTGTTGAGCGGGTGGTGGATCCCCCGTGGCCCGCTGACCACCACCGCCGCGCTGGTGACGATGGCGGGCGGTTTCCTGACCGGCGTCGTCGGGGGGCTCGCCATGCGGTCGCGGTGGGCGATGGTGATCGCCCCGGTCGCGTTCGTCGTGGTGGTGGAGCTGCTGCGGATCGGAGCGGTCGGGCCGACCGTCGACCGGCCGGTGCTCACCACCTATGGGCTCATCGCCCTGGTGGTGGGACGCGGCGTCCACGGGGTGCTCGCCCTGTTGCCGATGGTGGTCGGGGTGGCGTACGGCGCGCTGCTGGCCCGGCGGCTGTTCATTGCCGGGGACGGTGCCGGCGACACCGCCCGGTCGCGGCTCGGCGCCGGCATGATCGCCCGCCGGACGGCGCTCGCCCTCGGCACGGTGGCGGTCCTGGTCGTCGGCGCGGGCTTCGCCCGACCGGCCCGCACCGCGGCGATCGTCGGCGAGGACGGTCGGAGAGTCGAGGGATCGATCGCCGAGCTCACCTCGATCGAGGTCGACGGCCACGACCTCGGGCTGATGATCCGGGGCCACGACGTCACCGACCCCGTCATCCTCTTCCTCGCCGGCGGGCCGGGCGGCAGCGAGGTCGGGGCGATGCGTCGTCACCTGCCGATGCTCGAGGAGGACTTCGTCGTCGCCACCTTCGACCAGCGCGGCACCGGCCGCTCGCACCACGAGCTCGAGCCGGTCGACACGCTGACCCTCGACCGGGCGATCGACGACGTCATCGCCGTCACCGGGCACCTGCGGGAGCGGTTCGGCGTCGACCGGGTGCTGCTCGTCGGCCAGTCGTGGGGGACGATGCTCGGCGTGCTCAGCATCGACCGGGCGCCCGAGCTGTTCAGCGGGTTCGTCGGGGTCGGCCAGATGGTCGACATGACCGAGACCGACCGGATCATCTACGAGGACACGCTCGCGTGGGCACGCGCCGAGGGCCGCGACGGGCTCGCTGACCGCCTCGAGGAGATCGGGCCGCCGCCCTACGAGAACATCCTCGACTACGAGACCGCCCTCGCCTACGAGACGGACGTGTACCCCTACGACTTCAGCGTCAACTCCGAGGGGCGGGGCGGGTTCTCCGAGAACCTGTTCGTCGAGGAGTACACGCTGCTCGAGCAGCTCCACGCCCTCGGCGGGTTCCTCGACGTGTTCTCGGTGCTCTACCCGCAGCTCACCGAGCTCGACCTGCGTGCCCAGGTGCCGCGGGTCGACGTGCCGGTCGTGCTGATGATGGGCCGCTACGAGGCCCGGGGCCGCGCCGAGCCGGCGGCCGAGTGGTTCGAGCTGCTCGACGCCCCGGCGAAGGAGTGGATCGAGTTCGACACCTCCGGCCACCGGCCGCTGTTCGAGCAGCCCGAGGAGTTCCACCGGGCGATGGTCGACGAGGTCCTCCCCCTCCTCGGCTCCCCCCGCTGACCACCCGCGCTCCACCCAGTGAGAATGCGCCCCGCATGGGCGGAGTTCCGTCCACCTGTGGGACGAAGATCCGCCCATGC
>CAZAVX010000082.1:0-13910 GCA_964488835.1 uncultured Iamiaceae bacterium
TCCTGACCGGTCGGTAACCGGTCGCGTCCGCGCCGTGGGTCGGGCCACACTGGGCCGATGATCTCGCTCATCGGACTCGACGGCGACGACACCCTCTGGCACAGCGAGTCGCACTTCGTCACCACCGAGGAGTCGCTCGCCGCGCTCCTCGCGCCCTATGCGAACGGCCACGACCTGCGCGCTCGCATGATCGAGGCCGAGCGCCGCAACCTCCGGCTGTTCGGCTACGGGGTGAAGGGGTTCACGCTCTCGATGATCGAGACGGCGATCGAGGTCTCCGACGCGGCGGTCCCCGCCTCGGTCATCCAGGACATCATCGAGCACGGCAAGGCGCTCCTCGACCACCCCGTCGAGCTGCTCGACGGCGTCGAAGAGGTGGTCGGCGAGCTGGCGCACGAGCACCGGCTCGTCATCATCACCAAGGGCGACCTGTTCCACCAGGAGGCCAAGGTGGCCTCGTCGGGGCTCTCCGAGCTGGTTGCCGGCGTCGAGATCGTCGCCGAGAAGGACCACGCCACCTACGAGCGGGTGCTCGACCGCTACGGCGTGCGCCCCGACGAGATGCTGATGGTCGGCAACTCGGTGAAGAGCGACATCCTCCCCGTCATCGAGCTCGGTGGGTACGCCGCCCACATCCCGTACCACGTGACCTGGGAGCTGGAGAAGATGGAACCGCCGGACCTCGAGCACCCACGGTTCTGGGCGCTCGGCTCGATCGCCGAGCTCCCCGATCTCGTCGCCTCCCTCACCGCCACCCCCTGACGCCCGTTCGCCGAACCCGCCCGGACCCGACGCTCCCGGATCTGGGCTGTTCCTGTGACTCCGAGGGTCACGAGAGCAGTCCGGTCTCGGGCGCGGCGTACGATGATTCCGTGACCGTCATCAAGATCAACGCCATCACCGTGCCCGCCGACAGCGGCGACGAGCTCGCCCGCCGGTTCGCCGCCCGAGCGGGGGCGGTCGACGACCAGGACGGCTTCGAGGGGTTCGAGCTGCTGAAGCCCACCGACGACCGCACGACGTGGCTCGTCGTCACCCGCTGGCGTGACGAGGCCGCGTTCGAGGCATGGGTGAACTCGCCGGCGTTCGCCCACGGCCACCAGGGCGACGGTGGGGGACAAGGCGGCGCTCACCCCGGCGGCCACCCCGGGGGTGGGCACGGCGGCGGTCAGGCCCCGGTGGCCATGTCGAGCGAGCTGTGGTCGTTCGAGGTCGCGGGCGGGTCGACACCCGGCGCTGGCGACTGACCAGCCGAACCACCCGTCCCCATGGGCGTCCTCCGCGCGCACGTCAGCCTGGCGTGGGTCGTCATCGTCTCGAACGCGCTCGCCGGCTGCTGGGCCCTCGCGGCCCACTGGGTCGAGTCCCTCCGGCACCGGGCACTGTGGTGGTTCACCATCGCGGCCCAGCTCACGATCGTCGCCCAGGCCGTGCTCGGCACGATCATGATCAGCTCCCAGGGCCGTGAGGTCGACGACTTCCACACCTTCTACGGGTTCACGTCGATCGTCGCCGTCGGCATCATCTACAGCTACCGCCAGCAGGTGTACGAGTGGCGGTACCTGCTCTACGGCTTCGGTGGCCTGTTCCTCATGGGCATGGGCATCCGGACGATGACCCTCGGCGTCTGAGCCGAGCGCCCGGCGCGGCCGGGCCGAGTGGTCGCCACCCAGCCGCGGGGCCACGACGCGCAACGGCGCCGACCGGAGCGCACCGAGGTGCGGGGTCGGCGCCGGTGTGGCGCGTCGGGCGCCGGGCAGGCCTCAGGCCGACTTGGCCTCGATGGCCTGGGGACGGTGTCCCTCGATCTCGCCGATGGGCACCTTGCGGGGACGTGCGGTCTCGGCCACCGGGATGGTGACGGTGAGCACGCCGTCGCGGTGGTCGGCGGAGATGTTCGAGGTGTCGAGGTTGTCGCCGAGGAAGAGCTGGCGGGTGAACGTTCCGACCCGGCGCTCCGAGGCGAGCACCTCGTCGCCCTCCCGACGGTCGGCCTGACGTTCGACCCTCAGCGTGAGCACGTTGCGCTCGACGGTGAGGTCGATGTCGTCGGACGACACGCCCGGCAGGTCGACGGTGAGGATCACATGGTCGCCGCGGCGGACCGCATCGAAGGGCAGCGCGGGGGCGAATCCCCGTGTGACCTCCTCGAACGTGCGGTCGAGCTCGCGGAAGGGATCCCAACGAAGCAACATCGGCATTCCTCCCTTCTCTCGTTCGCAGTGTTCGATACCACTCTCATCATACTCAGAAAACTTGATAGTCCAACCCTCAAGTTGGGCGAAAGAGTAGGGACCCCGGACGCGGGTCGAGGGCCCACTTCGGGGCCCTCGACACGGTCGGATCTGGCGGCTGGTCGGGCGGCCGACGGCCGGTCCGATCAGTTGTTGGCGAGGCGACGCTCGAGGTCGTCGAGCTGGGACTTCAGCGTCTCGGGGAGGCGCTCGCCGATGAAGTCGAAGTGGTCGGCGATGAGCGGGATCTCACCCTTCCACGAGTCGTGGTCGACCGCGAGCAGCTGGTCCATGGTGTCGTCGGAGATGTCGAGCCCGCTGAGGTCGAGCGCCTCCTTCGTGGGCACGTGACCGATCGCGGTCTCGGTGGCGTCGGCCCCGCCGTCGAGGCGCTCGAGCACCCACTTCAGCACCCGGATGTTGTCGCCGAAGCCCGGCCACAGGAAGTTGCCGTCCTGGTCCTTGCGGAACCAGTTCACCCAGAACAGGCCGGGCAGCTTCGAGGGGTCGGGGGCGTTGCGGCCGATCTCGAGCCAGTGGTTCATGTAGTCGCCGGCGTTGTAGCCCATGAACGGCAGCATGGCGAAGGGGTCGAAGCGCACCTCGCCGATGGTGCCGGCCGCCGCGGCGGTCTTCTCCGACGACATGATCGAGCCGAGGAACACGCCGTGCTCCCAGTCGCGGGACTGGGTGACCAGGGGGACGTTGGTGGCCCGGCGCCCGCCGAAGAGGATGGCCGAGATCGGCACACCGGCAGGGTCCTCCCAGCGCGGCGAGCACACCGGGTTCTGCGAGGCGGGCACGGTGAAGCGGGCGTTCGGGTGGGCGGCCGGGGTGTCGGAGTCGGGCGTCCAGTCGTTGCCACGCCAGTCGATGAGGTGCGCCGGCGGCGTGGAGGTCATCCCCTCCCACCACACGTCGCCGTCGTCGGTGAGGGCGACGTTGGTGAAGATGCAGTTGCCGTGGAGGGTCTTCATCGCGTTGGCGTTGGTCTCTTCGCTGGTGCCCGGCGCCACGCCGAAGAACCCGGCCTCGGGGTTGATCGCCCGGAGGTAGCCCTCGTCGTCGAACTTCATCCAGGCGATGTCGTCGCCGACGGTCTCGACCTTCCATCCCGGCAGGGTGGGGATGAGCATCGCCATGTTCGTCTTGCCGCAGGCCGAGGGGAAGGCGGCGGCGACGTACTTCGTCTCGCCGCCCGGAGGGGTGACGCCGACGATGAGCATGTGCTCGGCCATCCAGCCCTCGTCGCGGGCCATCGTCGAGGCGATACGGAGGGCGAAGCACTTCTTGCCGAGCAGGGCGTTGCCGCCGTAGCCCGAGCCGTACGACCAGATCTCGCGGGTCTCGGGGAAGTGCACGATGTACTTGTTGTCGGCGTCGCAGGGCCAGGGCACGTCGGCCTGACCCGGCTCGAGCGGCGCGCCGACCGAGTGGATGCACGGCACGAAGTCGCCGTCGCCGAGCACGTCGAGCACCTTCTGGCCCATGCGGGTCATGATCCGCATGTTCACCGCCACATAGGCGGAGTCGGTGAGCTGGACGCCGATGTGGGCGATGGGCGAGCCGAGGGGGCCCATGCTGTAGGGCACGACGTACATCGTGCGGCCGCGCATGGCGCCGGTGAACAGCTCGGTGAGCTCGGCCTTCATCTCGGCGGGGGCACGCCAGTTGTTGGTGGGGCCGGCGTCGATCTCCTGCTCGGAGCAGATGAAGGTGCGGTCCTCGACACGGGCGACGTCGCCGGGGTCGGACAGCGCGAGGTAGCTGTTCGGCCGCTTCGCCTGGTCGAGGCTCGTGAACGTGCCGCTCTCGACGAGCAGCTGGCACAGCCGGTCGTACTCCTCGGCCGAGCCGTCGCACCACTCGATGCGGTCGGGCTGGAGGATGGCGGCCCATTCGTCCACCCATGCCAACAGCTTCGAATTCGTGGTCGGAGTGCTCACAGGTCTACCTCTCGCCTGGGGGACGTCGTTGTCGTGGGTGCCGCGGCTCGAGGGTCAGGCCTCGACCGTCGGCAACCCAGGGGTACCCATGTCGGCCTCCGAACCAAGCCGGATCGCAGTGGCCAACCCCTTGTCGTCGAGGTCGAACTGCACGCGCTGGCCCGGTCGGAGCATCCGAAAGATGGAGCCTTCGAGCGCGTTCGTCGCGAGGTCGTACTCGCGGAAGTCGGTGTCGCTCATCACCACGCCGTCGCCCGTCACGGGGTCGTAGGTCTTGATGACTCCCTGCACCGGCACTGCTCCTGCGCTCGACTGATGGGAAGGCCCACGCTAGCCAACCGGTTTGGATATCGCCCAACCGGGACCTCGGACGTCGCCCGAGCCGGGACGCGAAACCGCCGCTCGGGTGGAGCGGCGGTCCGGCGAAGCTCAGATGTGGTGTGGGCGAGGGGTCAGCGAACGGCCTTCTCGACCTTGCCGGCCTTGAGGCAGCCGGTGCAGACGTCGATACGGCGGGGCGAGCCGTTGACGACGGCACGCACGCGCTGGATGTTGGGGCTCCACCGACGCTTGGTGCGACGGTGCGAGTGGCTGATCTGCATGCCGAACGACGGCTTCTTGCCGCACACCGAACACACGGCGGCCATGGGGCACCTCGAGGGATGACGGGCGATCTGGGACGAAGAGCGATGCTACCAGCCAGCGGCGGTGGCGCGGCAAGCCGGGGCCGGTGACCGCCGGCACAATCGGTAGTCTCGGCGGGTGATGAGCGTGACCGACCGCCTCGAACCCGCCGCCCTCACCCGCTCGATGAGCGAGTTCCGCGACGCGTTGCGGGCCCACCAGGAGAACATCAACCGGCTGAACGTGTACCCGGTCCCCGACGGCGACACGGGCACGAACATGGCGCTCACCCTCGAGTCGGTGATGGCCGAGCTCGACACCCTCGACGACTCGGCCGACCTCGCGGCGGTGTGCACGGCGATCGGCCACGGTTCCCTGATGGGGGCCCGGGGCAACTCGGGGGTCATCCTCTCCCAGGTCATGCGGGGGTTCACCTCGGTGGTGAAGGAGGTCGGCGCCCTCGACGCCGCCGGGTTCGCCGCGGCGCTCGGCGCGGCGTCGAGCGCCGCCTACGAGGCGGTCATGCGTCCGGTCGAGGGCACGATCCTCACCGTCGTGCGCGAGGCCTCCGAGGCCGCGGCCGCCGCGGCCGAGGCCGGCCGGTCGCTCGTCGACACGCTCGACGCGGCGCGTGCCCGGGCGGCCGACGCCCTCGCCCGCACTCCCGAGCTGTTGCCGGTGCTCGCCCAGGCGGGCGTCGTCGACGCCGGGGGCGCGGGCTTCGTCCTCTTCCTCGACGCGCTCCTCCACGTGGTCGACGGCCGCGAGGTCCCCGCTCCCGCCGAGGACGAGGGCATCGTCAGCGACCACCCCTCGCTCGTGGCCACGCCGTCGCTCCACGACCACGACCCCCACGACGTCGGCGAGCTGCGCTACGAGGTCATGTACTTCCTCGAGGCCCCCGACCACCTCGTGCCCGCGTTCAAGGAGGCCTGGGCCGCCATCGGCGACTCGATCGTCGTGGTGGGCGGCGACGGCCTCTGGAACTGCCACATCCACACCGACGACATCGGCGCGGCCATCGAGGTGGCCCTCGACGCGGGCCGCCCCCGATCCATCCGGGTCACCGACCTGCACGAGCAGGTCGAGGAGGAGAAGTGGGTGCGGGAGGCCGCGGCCGAACAGGCCGAGCCCGAGCCCCCGTCCGAACCCGTCGGGTGTGCGGTCGTCGCCGTCGCCACCGGTGGTGGGATCCAGCGGCTGTTGCGGTCGCTCGGCACCCACCGCATCGTCGCCGGCGGCCAGTCGATGAACCCGTCCACCGCGCAGCTGCTCGAGGCGGTCGAGGATGCGCCGTCCGACGAGGTCGTCATCCTCCCGAACAACAAGAACATCGTGCCGGTCGCCCAACAGGTCGACGCCCAGACGTCCAAGTCGGTGCGCGTCGTGCCCACCCACTCGGTCGTCGAGGGCCTCGCCGCCCTGTTGGCCTACGACCCCGAGGCGCCCGCCGAGGCCAACCTCGGCTACATGTCGGCAGCGGCGAGCGAGATGATCGCCGGCGAGGTCACGGTCGCGGTGCGCGACAGCACGTGCGACCTCGGGCCGATCACGGCCGGCCAGCACCTCGGCATCGGTCCGGGCGGCATCACCGCGGTGGCCGACTCCCTCGACGCCGCGGCGATCCAGCTCCTCGACGCCCTCGTCGGCCCCGACCACGAGCTGGTCACCATCCTCGAGGGCGAGGGGGCCACCGCGGCCGCCACCCGCCGGGTCACCGAATGGTTGGCCGAGCACCGCCCCGAGGTCGAGGTCGAGGTGCACCAGGGCAACCAACCGCTGTACCCGTACCTCTTCGGCGTGGAGTGACGTGGCGCGGACGCTGACGCGGCTGGCCGAGATCCCCGTCACCGAGCTGAAGGGCGTCGGGCCCGCCAAGGCGACCTCGCTCGCCGAGCTCGACATCCACAGCGTGCTCGACCTGCTCACCACCTACCCCCGCCGCTACATCGACCGCACGCGAGAAGCCCGCATCGGCGACCTGCGCGAAGGCGACGAGGCGATGCTGCTCGTGCAGGTGCGCTCGATTTCGTCGCGCCGGGTGCGGGGTGGCCGGGTCATGGTCACCGCCACCGTCTCCGACGGCGAGCGGTCGATGAAGGTCACGTTCTTCAACCAGGCGTGGCGCGAGCGCCAGCTCCCGCCGGGCACCTCCACGATCCTGTTCGGCAAGGTCGAGCGCTTCGGGGGCCGCCTCCAGATGACGAACCCGGTGGTCGACCTCGTCGGCGACCGCACCGGACGCATCATCCCCGTCTACCCCCAGAGCGAGAAGGCCCGCATCATGTCGTGGGACCTCGCGAAGTTCATGGACGAGGTGCTCGAGCGGGCGGGCGAGTTCGCCGAGCCGGTTCCCGCCGAGGTGCGGCGGCGCTACGACCTCGTCGGGCGCACGCAGGCCTTCCGGGCGATCCATGCGCCCGACTCGATGGCGGCGGTCGAGCAGGCCCGCCGGCGCTTGGTGTTCGACGAGCTGTTCCGCATGCAGCTCGCCCTCGTGCAGCGGAAGCGTCGCCTCGAGGCCGAGTCCCGGGGCATCGTCCACGACACGAGCCGCCTCGACCTGCTCGGGCGGTTCGTCGGGCAGCTGTCGTTCCCGCTCACTGGTGCCCAGCAGCGGGTCATCGACGAGATCGTCGCCGACCTCGGCCGGACCCAGCCGATGCACCGGCTCCTCCAGGGCGACGTCGGTGCGGGCAAGACGGTGGTCGCGGTCGCCGCGTTGCTCGTCGCGGTCGAGGGCGGCCACCAGGGCGCGCTGATGGCACCCACCGCGGTGCTCGCCGAGCAGCACTGGCTCGGCATCCGGCGCCTGCTCGAGGGCTTCGAGGTCGAGTCGGACGGGTCGCTGTTCGCCAGCCGGCCGCTGTCGGTCGAGCTGCTCACCAACCGCACCACCGCCGCGGAGCGCCGTCGTCTCCTCGAACGCCTCCGAGCAGGTGAGGTCGACCTGCTCATCGGCACCCACGCCCTCATCCAGGAGGGGGTCGAGTTCCGGTCCCTCGGCGTGGTCGTCATCGACGAGCAGCATCGTTTCGGTGTCGAGCAGCGCGCCGCGCTCCGCGCCGCGAACCCCGACGGCACGGTGCCCGACGTGCTCGTCATGACCGCGACGCCGATCCCGCGCACCGCGGCGATGACCGTGTACGGCGACCTCGACGTCTCGATCCTCGACGAGGTGCCACCGGGGCGCACCCCCATCCGCACCGAGTGGGTGGAGACCGATCCCGAGGCGCCCGGGCCGACCACCGCCGAGGCCGCGATGTGGGAGCGGGTGCGTGCCGAGGTCGCCGAGGGGCGGCAGGCCTACGTCGTCTGTCCGCTCGTCGCGGAGTCCGAGAAGCTCGAGGTCGCCTCCGCTGAGCAGACCTTCGAAGTGCTGCGAACCGGCGAGCTCGAAGGCCTGCGGCTCGGGTTGTTGCACGGCCAGGTGAGCCCCGCGGAGAAGGAGCAGACGATGGAGCTGTTCCGGGCGGGGAGGCTCGACGTGCTGGTCGCCACCACCGTCATCGAGGTGGGCGTCGACGTCCCGAACGCCACCGTGATGGTCGTCCTCGACGCCGACCGCTTCGGCATCGCCCAGCTCCACCAGCTGCGGGGCCGGGTCGGGCGAGGTGCGGCGGCCTCGTGGTGCTACCTCGTGGGGGCCGCCACCACCCCCGAGGGTCGGGCTCGCCTCGAGGCGCTCGTCGCCACCACCGACGGGTTCGAGCTGGCCGAGATCGACCTCGATCTACGAGGCGAGGGCACCCTGATGGGGGAGCGGCAGAAGGGGCGCAACGACCTGAAGCTCGCCTCGCTGCGGCGCGACCGTGAGTGGGTGCTGAAGGCCAGGGAGGCGGCCATCGATCTGCTCGACGACGATCCCGAGTTGGTGGACCATCCGCTCCTCGCGGCCGAGCTCGCCCTCTTCCTCGGCGACGAGGAGACCTCCGAGTTCCTCCTCAAGTCATGACCGACGACGACCTGCCCGGGGACGACCTGCCCGGGGACGACGAGCCCTTCGAGCCCACCGGCAAGTGGGCGAGCCCGGCGATCTACGCGAGCAACTGGAAGTCGATCCTCGTCATCGACGCGATGCTCGGTGTCGCCGTGTTCTGGGCCGGGTTCCTGATGATCCTGTTCTGGAACTGGTTCGTCGGGTCGCTCGTCGGAGCGCTCGGCCTCACCTATGTCGTCGCCGTCGGCCGCCGCTACCTCCAGTGGCGGTGGCTCCGCCGACGGGCGGGCCTCGACACCTGACCCTCGGTAGGCTCTCCCGAGCGGCCGATGGGGCCGCCCGGACGATGGCTGCCGTACCCGGTCAGGACAAGACGGCGCAGGAGAACCTGAGCCGTGTCCTTCGCCGACGAACTCCGCGCCCCCGACCTGACCCCCGCCCGCCAGTGGACCGCCCTCGCGGTGCTGATGCTCGCGGTCCTCGTCATCTCGATCGACAACACGGTCCTCGGCTTCGCCGTGCCGGCCCTCAGCGCCGACCTGCGTCCGAGTTCCTCGGAGCTGCTGTGGATCGTCGACGCCTACGCGTTCGTCCTCGCCGGTCTGCTCATCACGATGGGCAACCTCGGCGACCGCATCGGCCGCCGGCGGCTCCTGCTCATCGGCGCCACCGGGTTCGCCGTGGCGTCGACGCTCGCCGCCTTCGCCACGAGCCCCGCCGTGCTGATCGCCGCCCGGGCGATGCTCGGGGTCGCGGGGGCGACCTTGATGCCCTCGACCCTCTCGCTGATCCGCACGACCTTCCCCGACCCCGCCCGCCGCCGGGTGGCCATCGGCCTGTGGGCGTCGGGTTTCGCGATCGGGTCGGCTCTCGGGCCGATCGTGGGCGGCTGGCTGCTCGAGCACTTCTGGTGGGGATCGGTGTTCCTCCTCGCCGTCCCGGTGATGGTGCTGCTCGTCGTCATCGGCCCCAGGGTGCTGCCCGAGTCGCGCAACGACCGGCCGGGGCCGTTCGACCTCGGGTCGAGCGCGCTCTCCCTCGCGGCGGTGCTGCCCGTCGTCTACGCGATGAAGCGTGCGGCCGAGCGTGGCCCGTCGGCCGACCTGCTCGTCGTCGCGGCGTGCGGTCTCGCCGTCGGGGTCGTCTTCGTCCGCCGGCAGCGACGGCTCGACGAACCGATGCTCGACGTCGCACTCTTCGCGAACCGTCCCTTCGCGACCGCGATCTTCAGCAACTTCGTCATCAACCTGGCCTTCGTCGGCGCGATCTTCCTCGTGGCCCAGTACCTCCAGTTGGTGCTCGGGGTCGGGCCGCTCGCCGCGGGGTTCCACCTGGTGCCCGGCATGGTGGCGGCCTTCGTCGCGTCGATCGTCACCGCCGCGCTCGTCCGGTGGGTGCGGCCCGCGACGGTGCTCGCCGTCTCGATGGCGGCGGCGGCCCTCGGGTATCTCGCGCTCACCGAGGTCGACGGTGGCGCCGACGGCCACTGGATCACCATCGCGATGATCGGCATCGGCCTCGGAGGTGGTGCGGTCTCGACGCTCGGCACGAACCTCGTCATGGCGATCGTCCCCGCGCGGCGCGCCGGGTCGGCGTCGGCGGTGTCGGAGACGGCGTTCGAGCTCGGGGCGGCCACCGGCATCGCGGTGCTCGGCAGCATCACGACCGCGGTGTACCGGCACTCGGTCTCGGTCGACGCGCTGCGAACCGTCGACCGGACCGACGGTGCGGGGTCGCTGGCCGATCGCGCCGCCGACTCGCTCGCCGGGGCGATCGAGGCCAGCACGCGTCTCGACACCGCGGCGGCCGCCGAGTTCCTCGCCGACGCGAACCGGGCGTTCGCCGCCGGCATCCGCTCCGCGGCGGGGTTCGCGGCGCTGCTCCTCCTCGTGGGGGCGGTGGCGGCGAGGACGTCGTTGCGCCACGTCGGCTCGGCCTCCTCGCCCGATCACGGGGGCGCGGCGCACTAGGGGAGGGCCGGGCCGGCCTCACGCGGAGGTGCCGGTTCGTGTCGCCGGTGCCGAGCGCGCGATACTCGACCGAAGACCAGTGGGGGGAGCATGCACGGCCGTGCGCGGTCGCGTCCCGTTGCCCCCGCGACACCACGTACAGGGGGGCGCCCACCGCAGTGGGCAGACGAGGAGCAACACCGTGACGATCACCGACGCCACCGCCCGGTCGACCAACGAGCTGGTCGACGAGCTGACCACCTGGCTCGAGGAGAACTGGGATCCCGATCTCACCGTCGGTGAGTGGTGGGAGCGCCTCGGCATGGCCGGCTGGTCGGCGCCGATGCTGCCCGAGAACGCCTACGGCCGGGGGCTCACCCGCGGCGACGCCCTCCTGGTGTCGGCCACGATCGCCCGGTTCGGCGCTCTGCCGGCGCCCGCGGGCATGGCGACGAGCATGGCGGCACCCACGATTGCTACCCACGGCACCCAGGAGCAGATCGACCGGCTCATCCCGCCGGCGGTCACCGGCAAGGTGCACTACTGCCAGCTCTTCAGCGAGCCCGGCGCGGGCTCGGACCTCGCGGGCCTCACCTGCCGGGCCGAGCTCGACGGCGATCTGTGGCACGTCAACGGCCAGAAGGTGTGGACCTCGGGCGGCCAGTACGCCGACATGGGCATGCTCATCGCCCGCACGAACCCCGAGGCGCCGAAGCACCAGGGCATCACCTGGTTCGCGATCGAGATGATCCAGCCGGGCATCGAGGTGCGGCCGCTCAAGGAGATGACCGGCCACGCGATGTTCAACGAGGTGTTCCTCACCGACGCCGTCGTGCCCGACGCCAACCGCATCGGCGACGTGAACAACGGCTGGGCGGCCACCAACACCACCCTGCTCCACGAGCGCTCGGGCATGGGTGCCCGTGGCGGTGGTGGTGCCCCGGTCGGTCGCATGGCGAGGGCCGGCAGCGTGGTCGGCGATCTCGACAAGCGGGCGGGCGACTTCGCCCCGCCGCGCCGCAGCGTCACCGCCGACAAGGCCAAGGCCGACAAGGAGCCGAGGCGCCCGTCGTCGCCCGCCCAGTCCCACATCGAGCTGGCCCGCCAGTTCGGCAAGCTCGACGATCCGGTCGTCCGTCAGGGCATCGTCCAGGCCCACATCCTCGGCACGATCTCCCGCCTCACCACCGAGCGCCACAAGGCGGTGCGGTCCCAGGGCGGCGACATCCCCGGCGTCGCGAACTTCTCGAAGCTGCTGATGGCCGACATCGTGCGGCTCAACCGCGACCTCGGCATGCAGATCCTCGGGGCCCGCGGGATGCTCCACGACTACGACGACGCGAACCGGGGCGAGATGGCGAAGCTGCCGGGCGGCCCCCTCGCCGTCGCGGCCACCTCCCAGGCCCTCGGCGCCCAGGCGCTGCCGATCTACGGCGGCACCGACCAGATCCAGAAGAACATCGTGGGCGAGCGCACCCTGGGCCTCCCGAAGGAGCCGGGCGACCTCTCGAAGCTGCCCTTCAACGAGCTCCCGAAGAACGGCTGAGCCCCGCGGGTTCCCCGCCCGCGATGCCGCGGCATCGCTTTCTGCACTTGTCGGTGTAGTTTCTTCTCGGCATCGACACCGAGGGGGCGTGATGGCCGACGCAGGAAAGCGGTCGGGTCCGGGGGCACGGGACCGGGAGCTCGACATGACGGCCGTGGTGACGCGGTCGTTGCTCGGCTACGGGGTGATCGCCGGGCCGATCTATGTGGTGGTCGGCCTCGTCCAGGCGATCCTCCGTGACGGGTTCGACCTGTCACGCCACAGCCTCAGCCTGCTCGCCAACGGCTCGTGGGGGTGGGTCCAGGTCGTCAACTTCGTGGTCGTCGGTCTCATGGTGCTCGCCGCTGCCCTCGGCACCGTGCGCGCCATGGCGCCGAGTCGGGGCGGTGGAGCCCTCGTCGGGCTCTACGGCCTGTGCCTGATCGTGGCCGGCGTGTTCCGGGCCGACGCCATGGACGGCTTCCCGCCGGGTACCCCCGACGGCGCACCGGAGGAGGCCACCGCCGCGGGCATCGTGCACCTCGTCGCCGGGGGTCTGGGGTTCCTCGCCCTGGCCGTGGCGTTCGTGCTGATCGGACGGTGGTTCGCCACCCGTGGCGACCAGGCGTTGTCGGCGAGGTCACGGATCGCCGCCGTGGTGGTGCTCGTCGCCTCGGTGATCGGCGGGGCGACGGCCACGTCGTCGCTCGGGGTCGCGCTCCTCTGGGTGGCGGTCCTCGTCGGTTGGGCGTGGCTGGCCGTGCTCTCGGTCGCCCTCTACAAGACGGTGCCCCACCCCGAGCTGCACCGGCGCTGAGCCTCCGCGTTGCGGTGATGCCGCGGCATCACGACGGGGGTACGGCGTAGCGGGCGAGGAACGTGGCCGTCCCTTCCGCAGCGCGCGCCCGCAGCTCGGCCGGGTCGGGGTCGGAGCCGTGCCCGTCGAAGAGGGCCCGGTCGATCAGCGAGCCCACGACGAGGTAGGCGAACTGGTCGGCGGCCACCCGCGGATCGTCGAGGTGGAGTCGTCCCTGGTCGGCGAGGGCGGCGAAGGCTGCGGCGAGCGCCTCGATCACCGCGCCCGGTGCGGCGCGGTAGTAGCCGGCGGCGAGGTCGGGGAACCGGTGCGCCTCGCCGATGATGAGGCGCCGCACCTGCACCACCCGTGGGCTCGTCGCGGTGCGGGCGAGCGCGTCGGCCACGGTTGCGAGGGCACGGCGGAGGTCGTCGGGCCGAGCTAGCTCGGCGACGGCGTCGGCGATGAACGCCTCTGCGGTGCTCGACGCGGCGAGCACGACCTCGGTGAACAGCGCGTCCTTGTCGTCGAAGTTGTTGTAGACGGTCCGCTTCGACACGCCCGCGGCCGCGGCGATCGCGTCCATCGTCGTCGCCACGTAGCCGTCGCGGAGGAACAGCTCGGTGGCGGCCTCGATCACCTTCCGGCGCGACCGCACCACCCGCGGGTCGAGCCTCGCCGGGGCGGTCACACCGGCCACCGAGCGGCGCTCAGAACTCGTTCGGCTCCCACTGGTCGCCGCGCTCGACCTCCTCGTCGGGGAGGACGATGTCCCACCGGTCGTTGCAGTCCTCGCATCGGTACACGACGACCTCGCCCGGTTGCCAGCGTCCGTCCTCGGGCGGCGGGGTGATGAGGTGACACCGACCTCCGCAGTCGATGCAATCGATGGTCGG
>CAZAVX010000083.1:0-6216 GCA_964488835.1 uncultured Iamiaceae bacterium
GCACCGGACTTGATGCGCTGGGTGACCTCGTCGGTCTTGCGGGGCCGCATCCGGCCGTGGGTGAGGAGGAAGCGGCGGCCGACCATGTACGACGCCGCGGCGAACGCCGCCCCACCGGCGATCATCAGGTAGCCGAGGCGGGCTGGGATGTTGACGACGACAGGGATCGCCGCGCCGAGCACCCAGATGAGCTGGAAGCGGGTCTCGAAGCGGGCGAAGGACCGGCCACGGTTGGCGTCGGGGGCGTCGCGCTGCACGATCGAGTCGAACGCGAGCTTGCCGCCCGACGAGGCGAGCCCGACGGCGAACGCCGCGACCGCGCCACCGAGAAGGCCACCGGCGAGGGCCGAGATCAGTCCGGCGACGACGACGAGGACGAGGGCCGCGACGAGCAGGCGCTCCTCCGACACCGTGCGCCGGAGCCGGGGCGTGACGATCGCCCCGAGCGGCGCGCCGAGGCCGGCCATCGCCGCCGCGACACCGAAATGCCAGGTGGGCGATCCGGTCGACACCGACGTGACCGTCTGCCCGAGCAGCTCGCGGGTGGTCGAGCCGAGGCCCGAACCGAAGCCCTCGACGAACGGCTTCTCGACGATGCCTCGGAAGCTGAAGGCGATGAGGAACGTGAGGAACCCGACGAGGCCCCGCAGCAGGCCCATCGCCGAGACGGCGAGGAGGATCCCGCCGCCTCGCAGCTCGGCCCGCTCGCTGTCGCCGAGCGGTTCGGTGGCGACCACCGCCGACGGCAGCTTGAGCCCGACGACCGTGCCCGCCGCGAACGTGATCACCGCGAGACCACACACCCACTGCGACCCACCGAGCCACAGCAGGAGACCGCCCGGCACGATGGCGATCGCACCGGCGATGCCCGAGAGGAGCGAGAGCTTGCCGTTCGCGTCGACGAGCTCCTCGTCGGTGCGCACGGTGGTAGGCACCATGGCGCTCTTCGCCACGTGGTACCCCTTGCCGAGCACCAGCATGGCGAAGGCCTCGGGGAACAGCAGCAGCGACTCGATGTGGCGGATCATCAAGATGGCGATGACCGCCCGCGCCGCACCCGAGCCGATGATCATCCACCGCCGCCCGCCCATGATGCGGTCGAGGTAGGGGCCGACGAGGGGGGCGACGACGGCGAAGGGGGCCATCGTGAGCGCCAGGTAGAGCCCGACCCGCCACCGGGCATCGTTCGGGTCGATCGAGAAGAAGAGCGAGCCTGCGAGGGCGAGGGCGATCAGGGCGTCGCCGGCCACGAGGAGGGAGTGGGTGCGGGCCAGTCGGGCGAAGGGGCTCACGACGAAGGCCCCGGGGTCCGAGCGCGGGGGTCCTTCGAGGGGCCGCCATCCGGCCTGGGTACTCACGCGGGCCTCACGGTGGTCATCGTAGGAGCGCAGGCGGCCCCGACCGCGCCCTCGACCGGTCAGACGTCAGCGGCCCGGGACCGCGTACTTGTAGCCGAGACCCCGGATGGTGACGATGCGGGTGGGGTTGGCCGGGTCGTCCTCGATCTTGGCCCGGAGGCGCTTGATGTGGACGTCGAGGGTCTTGGTGTCGCCGACGTAGTCGAGGCCCCACACCCGGTCGATGAGCGTCTCGCGCGGGAGCACCCGCCCGGCGTTCTCGGCGAGCAGGGTCAGCAGTTCGAACTCCTTCAGGGGGAAGGGCACCTTCTCGCCCCTGACGGTGACCTCGTGGGCCTCGGTGTCGATCACCACGTCGCCCACGTCGACGACGTCGGAGGCCACGTCGAGCGGCCGCTCGGCCGGGGTGCGCCGCAGGACCGCCCGCATCCGGGCGACGAGCTCGCGCAGGCGGTAGGGCTTGGTGACGTAGTCGTCGGCGCCCACCTCGAGCCCGACGACGGTGTCGATCTCCTCCCCCTTCGCCGTCACCATGATGATCGGCACCTGCGACCGCTTCCGCAGCTCGCGGCACACGTCGAGGCCCGACACCTTCGGGAGCATGACGTCGAGCAGCACGAGGTCGGGGTCGACGGCGTCGAACACGGTCAGCGCCTCGGCGCCGTCGCGGGCCACCTGGACGCGGAACCCCTCGCGGCGGAGCCCGACCGTGAGGGCCTCGACGAAGGCCTCCTCGTCCTCGACGACCAGGACCGTGAGCTCTGCCGCCATCGATCAGCCCGCCTCGGGGGCGGCGAGGGGCACGGGGCCACCGCTCGACGGCAGGCGCAAGGTGAAGGTCGTGCCGACCCCTTCGGAGGATTCCACGAGCACCTCCCCGCGGTGGTTGTTGACGACATGGCGGACGATGGCGAGGCCGAGCCCCGTCCCGCCAGTGTCGCGGCTGCGGGCCCGGTCGACGCGGTAGAAGCGCTCGAACACCCGCTCGCGGTCGCGCTCGGGGATCCCGATGCCGTGGTCGGCCACCGAGATGTCGACGTGGCGGCCGTCGCCGCGGGCACCCACTTCGACGGCCGAACCCTCGTCGGAGTACTTCACGGCGTTCTCCAACAGGTTGAAGACCGCGGAGACGAGCTGGCGCCGGTCGCCCTGCACCGCGAGGTGGCGGTCGATGTCGGCGACCCTCACGTGGATGTGCTTCTGGTCGACCGCAGGGGCCATCCGTTCGACGGCCCCCTGCACGACGTCGGCGACGACCACCAACTCGCGCTCGGGCGAGTCGTCGGCCTCGATGCGGCTCAGCTCGAGCAGGTCGTCGATGGTGCGGCCCACGCGATGCGCTTCGAGGTAGATGCGCTCGGCCAGCCGACCGGCCACCTCGAGGTCGCCCTCTTCGACGAGGGTCTCCGCGAGCAGGGCGATCGCGCCCACCGGGGTCTTCAGCTCGTGGCTGATGTTCGCGACGAAGTCGCGCCGCACCGCCTCGAGCCGGCGACGCTCGGTGACGTCGTCGATCACCGCGACGACGCCCTCCCCCGCGTCGCCGAGCGGCATCGCGGTGATGACGAGGATCCGTCGGGGCGGTCCGAAGACCTGCACGGTGTCGACGCAGGTCTCGCCGGCGCGGGCTCGACGGATGAGGTCGTTGACCGCCGCCTCGACCAGGGCGTCGCTGTGGCGGGCGTCGGAGTAGCCCGCTCCCGCATGGTTCGCGAACACGAGCCGGCCCTCGCCGTCGGCCACCACCACGCCCTGGGGGATGGCGTCGAGGGCGTGCGAGAGCCGCTGCTCGACCCGCTCGCGCGCGGCGCGCTCGTCACGGAGGTAGCCGGCGGTGCGCTCGAGTCGGGCGAGCGGGGTCTCACCGGCCTTGGGAGGCCCCGCCGGGCCCAGGACCTCGACGACCTCACCGATCCGTCGGTGCAGCGAGCGGACGACCACCCGATGCAGCACCACCATGACCGCGGCGGTGGCGAGGACGGCGACGACGATCCCGGTCACGGGCTCTCGGACGCCGTGGCGGCCCGGCGGCTCTTGGCCCGGGCGGCCCCGGTGTGCTCGGGCATCCAGCCGGTGACCATGAACTGCACGGCGTTGCCGATGTTCACCGCATGGTCGCCGATGCGCTCGTAGTACCGCCCCACCAGCGCGAGCTGTACCGCCGCCTGGAGGTCGATGTCGCCCGCTCCGTGCGCCTGGAGGATCGCCTGGACGAACTCCTTGTTCAGCCCGTCGAGGCGGTCGTCGAGGTCGTCGAGCGCCGCGGCGAGGCTCGCGTCGCCGTCGACGTACGCGTCGACCGCGAGCCGGAACAGGCGTGCCGCCTCCGCACTCATCGCCTGCACGACCCCTCTGAGGGCGGGGGTGAACTGGGTGTCGTAGATGCGGCGGGAGGCCTTCGCGACGTTGACGACGAGATCGCCCGACCGCTCGATCTCCCCGTTCAGCTTGAGTGCGGTGATGACCTGCCGGAGGTCGGAGGCCATCGGCTGCTGGAGCGCCATGATGCGCACCGCCAGCTCCTCGTTCTCGAGGGTGAGCAGGTCGAGCTCGTCGTCCTCCTCGATGAGGGCCTGGGCCCCACCGAGATCGTTGCTGAGCAGGACCTCGGTGGCCCGGGGGATGCCGTCGGTGACGAGCGCCGCGGCGCGCACGACCGAGCGTCGGAGCTCGTCGAGCTCCTCGTGGAACTGCTTGCGCATCGTTCCCATGTTCGCCTCCATCATCGCACCTCCCGCTCCGGATCACGCCGGCCGTGGAGGGCCGAGCGGGCGGTCACCCGAACCTGCCGGTCACGTAGTCCGAGGTCGCCTGCTCGGCGGGGTTCGAGAAGATGCGGGCGGTGGCGTCCATCTCGACGAGACGGCCCGGCTGCCCCGTGCCGTCGATGTTGAAGAACCCGGTGCGGTCGCTGACCCGGGCCGCCTGCTGCATGTTGTGGGTCACGATCACGATCGTGTACTCCTGCTTCAGCTCCTCGATGAGTGCCTCGATCGCGAAGGTGGAGATCGGGTCGAGGGCCGAGCACGGCTCGTCCATCAAGAGCACCTCGGGCTCCACCGCGATGGCCCGAGCGATGCAGAGGCGCTGCTGTTGACCACCCGACAGGCTCGACCCCGGCCGGTCGAGGCGGTCCTTCACCTCCTCCCAGAGATTCGCGCCGCGCAGCGACCGCTCGACGAGCTCGTCGGCCTCGGCCCGCCGGAGCCGCCGGGCGTTCAGCCGCTTGCCGGCGAGCACGTTCTCATAGATCGACATGGTCGGGAACGGGTTGGGTCGCTGGAACACCATGCCGATGCGGCTGCGGACGGCCACCGGGTCGACCCGGGGCCCGTAGATGTCCTCGCCGTCGAGGCGGACCGAGCCGGTGATGCGGGTGCCGGGGATCACCTCGTGCATCCGGTTGAGGGAACGGAGGAACGTCGACTTGCCGCACCCCGACGGCCCGATGAGCGCGGTGACCGACCGGGCCTCGATGTCCATCGTCACCCCTTCGACGGCGCGGAAGCTGCCGTAGTAGACGTCGAGGTCGGTGACGCTGATCTTCGTCTCCCCCGGTGGTTCGGGGCTCGGCTCGCCCGCACCGCTCGGGCCGGGGTCGGGCTGGGAGGGGACGGTGTGGGGGCGCACGTCGGCGGTGGTCTGGAGGTTCATCGGAGTCCCTTCGGTCGGAGGGCTGCCGACAGCACGCGGCTGAGGGCGAAGAGGATGGTGACGAGGAGGACGAGGACGAGGGCGGCGGTCCAGCCCCGCTCATAGCCAGGTTCGGGCGGGAAACCCGGGGCCTGGTAGCCGTAGTAGGCCATGACCGGGAGGGTGGTCATCCGCCCCTCGAAGGGGTTGAGGTTCATCCCCTGCGCGAGCCCGGCGACGAGCAGCAGCGGGGCCGTCTCGCCGATCACCCGGGCGATGGCGAGGGTGACCCCGGTGATGAGCCCCGAGGCGGCGGTGGGCAGCACGACCTTCACGATCGTTCGCCACCGGGGCACCCCGAGGGCATAGGACGCCTCACGGAGCTCGTTCGGCACGAGGCGCAGCATCTCCTCGCACGCGCGGATCACCACGGGGGTCATCAACACGGCGAGGGCTACCCCGCCCGCGAGGCCCGACCGGGCGCCCGGGCCCTGGAAGAGGACGAACAGGGCGTAGGCGAACAGACCGGCGACGATCGACGGGATGCCGGTCATGACGTCGACGAGCGTGGTGACCCCTTTGGCGAGGGGCCCACGCCCGTACTCCACGAGGTAGATGGCGACGAAGAGTCCGAGCGGCGCCGAGAGCGCCGTCGCGATCGCGGTGACGACGAGCGTGCCGACGATGGCGTGCGCACCACCACCGCCCTCGCCGACGACGCTGCGCATCGTCTCGGTGAAGAACTCCATGTCGAAGCGAGCCGCGCCCCGGTCGATCACGGTCCAGAGGACCGAGACCAGGGGGACGACGACCGCGGCGAAGGTGAGCGTGACGAGGACACCCATGAGCCGGCTGGTGAACCGGCGCCGCCACCCGATGGTCGCGCTGGCTCTCATCGCTCGCCTCGGACCGCGCCGCGGCTCACCACGTACCGGGCCAGCAGGTTCACGGCCAGGGTCAGCACGAACAGGACGAGCCCGGTGGCGATCAGCCGGTTGACGGCGAGCCCGCTCGACTCGGGGAACTTGAGCGCGATGTTCGCCGCGATCGTGTTCGGGTTCTGATTCCCGATGAGGTTGAGATCGATGACCGAGGCGGGCGAGAGCACGAGCGCCACCGCCATCGTCTCCCCGAGCGCCCGGCCGAGCCCGAGCATCGCACCCGAGATGATGCCGGAGCGCCCGTGGGGCAGCACGGTCATGCGGATCATCTCCCACTTCGTGGC
>CAZAVX010000083.1:6316-13675 GCA_964488835.1 uncultured Iamiaceae bacterium
CTCAGCCCGCGGTGACCTGGTCGAGCGCCGCGAGGATGTCCTGGCGGATGGCGTCGGTGATCGGCGCGGACCCGGCGGCCTCGGCCGCGGCCTGCTGGCCCTCCTCGGAGGCGACGTACCGCATGAACTCGACGACGAGGTCGGCGGTGGCCTGGTCCTCGTACTCGAGGCAGATGATGTGGTACGAGACGAGGGCGATCGGGTAGACGCCCGCCTCGGTGGTGTCGCGGGTCAGCGAGAAGCCGAGGTCGAACTCGCTGCGGCCCTCGATGCGCTCGCTCACCTCGACGAGACGTGCGGCGGCCTCGGGGCTGTAGGGGACGAAGTCGTCGCCGACGCCGACCGCCACGACACCGAGATCGCCGATCTGGGAGGCATCGGCGTAACCGATCGACCCCTCACCGGCGCGCACGGCGGCGACCACGCCGGAGGTCTGGGGTGCCCCCTCGCCGTGGCTGATCGGCCACTCGCCCACCTCGCCGTGGGTCCAGACGTCGGGGGCGACGGTGGCGAGGTAGTCGGTGAAGTTCTCGGTGGTGCCCGACTCGTCGGAGCGGTGCACCGGGTTGATCGCGAGGTCGGGCAGGTCGACGTCGGGGTTGTCGGCCGCGATCGCCGGGTCGTTCCAGTTCTCGATCTCGCCGGCGAAGATCCCGGCGATCACCTCGGGCCGCAGGTTGAGGCTGTCGATGCCCGAGAGGTTGTAGACGACGGCGACGGGCGAGACGTAGTGCGGCAGGTGGATCGCTCCCTGGTCGGACGCGCAACGCTCGATCGACGCCTCGTACTCGTCGTCGTCGAGCAGCGAGTCCGAACCGGCGAAGTCGCTGCCGCCGGAGAGGAACGTGTCGCGACCGCCGCCCGAGCCGATCGGGTCGTACTCGACGGTGACGTCGCCGTAACGGTTCTGGAAACCGGCCTGCCAGCCCTGCATCGCCGCGGCCTGGCTCGACGCGCCGGCGCCGACGAGGGTGCCCGACAGCGCGGAGCCCTCGTCGCCACCAGCGGCGTCGCCGCCCGTGGTGCTCGAGGTTCCGTTCCCCGAGCCTTCGCTCCCTTCGGTCGAGTCGTTGTCACCGCATGCTGCGGCGACGAGCGCCAACGCGACGACGAGAGCGACCAGCCGCGCGATGCGGCGAGATCTGATGTTCACGCAATGCCCTCCTTGGGCGGATCGACGGGATGCTCCGGAGTCGATTCGCACCGTAGGGAGGGCGGGTGACCGCACTCCGAGGGTCAGGTGAACGGGGGGTGAACGGGCGACGAAGTCTCAGGACCGGGTCGTCGCGCCCGTCGCGGCGACCCACGCGTCGACGAGCGCCATGCGTTCCGCGGCCGGCGGATGGCTCGCCTGCATGCGCTTCCACCAGTTGGGGTCGAGGTCGGCGAGGTTCTTCACGTGCAGGCGCCGGATCATGTCCTGCATGCGATCGGGCTCGCCGAGCAGTTCGAGGGCCTGCACGTCGGCCTGGCGCTCGAAGGCCCGGCTCACATACGACGACACGACACCCATCGCACCGAAGCCGAGCTGGATGGCGACGAGCAGGATCGGCAGCGACGTGGGGTCGCCCAGCCCGTCGACACCCGCCCACGACCACAGGCCGTCCCACTCGGCGAGCGCCCGCAGGGCGAGCATCATGACGAGGGCGAGGCCGGCGGCGAGGGGGATCTGCCGGCGGAGGTGGTGGAGCCGCCAATGGCCGACCTCGTGGGCCACCACCTGGGCGACGACCTCGGGCGGGTGCTCGAGGATCGTGTCGTAGAGCACGACCCGACGGGTGGCGCCGAGCCCCGCGACGTACGCGTTGTCGCGGGTGGAGCGACGGCTCTCGTCGGCGACGAACGCGCCCTCGATGTCGACCTCGGCGCGGGCGGCGATGTCGCGGATGCGGGCGTTGAGGTCGTCGTGGTCGAGCGGGGTGAAGGTGTTGAAGATCGGCGCGATGACGATCGGGTAGACGAACCCGATGCCGACGCTGAACCCGAGGAGCAGCAACCACCCCCAGAACCACCACAGGTCGGTGCCCCGGATGAGCGCGTAGAGCGGCACGAGCAGCACGAGGTACATGACGATGCCGAGCGCCAGGCTCTTCACCTGGTCGGACACGAACCCGCGAGGGGTCTGGTTGGAGAGCCCCCACCGCTTGTCGTGGACGAGGTCGACCCACCAGTCGAGCGCGGGGTTGTAGACGAGCCCGATCACCTCGAGCGCGACGATGACGGCGAGGAGCTGGAGCACCCAGTTGTCGAGGCCGAGCGCGTCGACGAGATTCGGCCCAGCCTCGAACCCGACGAACGCGGCGAGGGCGACGAAGGTGAGGGCACCCCGGAGCAGACGCAGGCGGGCGAGGGGACGCTGGTAGGAGCGCGAGCGCTCGAGCTCCTCGGCGCTGAACCAGTCGGCGGGGTCGTTGGCGACGCGGCGCCAGGTGGAGAATCGTGTGGTCACGGCACCAGGTTGGCAGACCGGCGTGGCGGAGTGGACGGGCTCACGCCGGGCGGGCGCGGCCGGCGCGCTCGAGGGCGAGGCGCTGGAACTCGTCGTGGGAGCTCAGCCCGACCGGGCCCTTCGTGCGGGTCCACTCGCCGTCGGGTCCGAGGATCCACGCCTGCCGATCGTCGGCGAGCGTCACGGCGAACACCTCGTCGAGGCGGGCTCGCAGGTCGGGGTCGACGACGTCGACGAGCGCCTCGATGCGCCGGTCGAGGTTGCGGGGCATGAGGTCGGCCGAACCGATGTAATAGGCCTCCTCGCCGGGCCCCCGACCGTTCGCGAAGTGGTAGATCCGCGAGTGCTCGAGGTAGCGCCCGACGATGGAGCGCACGGTGATGTGCTCGGAGAGACCGGGCACACCCGGGCGCAGGCAGCAGATGCCGCGCACGACGAGCTCGATCGGGATGCCGGCCTGCGACGCGGCGTACAGCTCCTCGATCATCCGCGGGTCGGCGAGGCTGTTCATCTTCATGCGGATGCGCCCCCTCCCGGGGCCGGCCGCCACCTCGCCACGGATGAGGTCGACGATGCGCCCGCGCAACCACTGGGGGGCGACGAGCAACCGCTGGTAGGGCACCTCACGGGAGTAGCCGGTGAGGAAGTTGAAGAGCTGGGTGAGGTCGGCACCGAGCGCGTCGTCGGCCGACAGCACCCCGAGGTCCTCGTAGAGCCGCGCCGTGCGGGGGTTGTAGTTGCCGGTGCCGAGATGGCAGTAGCGGCGGATGCGCTCGTCCTCGTTGCGGACGACGAGGACGATCTTCGCGTGGATCTTCAGGTCGACATAGCCGTAGGCCACGTGCACACCCGCCTGTTCGAGCCGCCGCGCCCACTCGATGTTCGCCCGCTCGTCGAAGCGCGCCTTCAGCTCGACGAGCACCGCCACCTGCTTGCCGCTCTCGGCAGCGCGGATCAGCGAATGGATGATCGAGCTGTCGCCCGAGGTGCGATAGAGGGTGAGCTTGATGGCGAGCACCTTCGGGTCGGCGGCCGCCTGGCGGACGAACTCCTCGACCGACGAGGTGAACGAGGCATAGGGGTGGTGGACGAGGATGTCGCCCTTCTTCAGCTCCTCGAACATGTCGACCGGCCCCTCGTCACGTCCCGCGAGGCGCACCTGGGTGGTCGGCGTCCACACTGGATCCTTCAGCTCGGGCCGGTCGAGATCGATGATCGACCACAGGCCCTGGAGGGCGAGCGGACCGGAGTGGGGGTACACGTCGTCGTCGGTGAGCTCGAGCTCGCGCTGGAGCAGGTCGCGGATCGACGACGACATCGAACGGTCGATCTCGAGCCGGACCGCGGCGCCGAACCGCCGTCGGCGCAGCTCCATCTCGACCGCCGAGAGCAGGTCGTCGGCCTCGTCCTCCTCGAGGGTGAGGTCGGCGTTGCGGGTCACCCGGAACGCGACGTGCTCATCGACGACCATGCCGGGGAACAGCGCGTCGAGGTGGGCGGCGATGACCTGTTCGAGCGGCACGAACCGCTCGCCGTCGGGGAGCACGACGAAGCGGGGCAACAGGTTCGGCACCTTCACCCGGGCGAAGCGCACCTCGCCGTCGTGGGGGTTGCGGACCACGACCGCGAGGTTCAGCGAGAGATCGGAGATGTAGGGGAACGGGTGGCCCGGGTCGACCGCGAGCGGCGTGAGCACCGGGAAGATGCGCTGGTCGAACTCCTCGTCGAGGAACTTGCGGTCGTCCTCGTCGAGGTCGTCGTACTCGGAGAACACGATGCCGGCCCCGGCGAGGGCGGGAACGAGCTCGTCGAGGAACGTGCGCTCCTGCCGGGCGATCAGCGCCTCGACCTTCTCACGGATCTCGAGCAGCTGTTGGGCGGGCGTGCGACCGTCGGGGGTGCGCGACGTGATGCCCGCCGCGACCTGCTCCTTCAGACCGGCGACGCGGACCTGGAAGAACTCGTCGAGGTTCGCACTGAAGATCGCGAGGAACTTCGCCCGCTCGAGCAACGGGATGTCGGGATCCTCGCCGAGCTCGAGCACGCGCGTGTTGAAGTCGAGCCAGGACAGCTCCCGGTTGAAGTACCGGGCGTGGTCGTCGAGCTCGATCGGGGACACGCGGCCACTGTACCGAGCAGGCCCGCTCCCGGGCCGGGGTGCGGGACAGCCCTCGGGGGCGGGGGTGTCAGCCCTCGGGGGCGGGGTGTCAGCCCTCGTCGTCGGGGATCCCGAGATCCCAGCGCAGGGTGAGGTTCTCGCGCTCGGCGTCGCGGGCGACCCGCTCGCGGTTGCGGCGGAACTGCGGGTCGTGCGGAGGCAGCAGGAGCAGGCGGGCCATCACCCGGGAGCGGAAGGCGTCGATCACCTTGGAGTCGCCGAACTCGGCCCGCACCTCCCAGTGCGGGGCGACGGGACCGAGGTAGACCACGACCACGCTGCCTCGTGGCGGCTCGTACTCCTCGGCGGTCTGTTCGGACATTCTCGCTCCTGGGGTGGGATCGGCTGGTCGAACAGCCTACCGTGGTGCCACCAGCCGCACCGAGCC
The DNA here is from genome assembly GCA_964488835.1 of uncultured Iamiaceae bacterium. GTDB lineage: Bacteria > Actinomycetota > Acidimicrobiia > Acidimicrobiales > SKKL01 > SKKL01. The sequence goes on from CAZAVX010000083.1 coordinate 11,312, forward strand.
GGCCGCCGCCGGTGTCCTGCGGCACACCACACGAACACCTTGGGCGGGTTTTCGGCTGGAATCGGGAACCAGACGCCCTTCCGGTCCGTACAACAGATCAGATCGGAGGCGTGATGGACAACGAGTGGATGGCCAAGGGGCTCTGCAACGACAAGCCGCCGTCGCTCTTCTTCCCGAGCGACGGCGTGGGCGTGGAGATCGCCCGCAAGATCTGCGCGGAGTGCCCGGTGAAGGATCCGTGTCGCGAGTACGCCCTCGAGCACCGGATCGACCACGGCGTGTGGGGCGGCACCTCGGAGCGGGAGCGGCGCCGCATCCTCCGCAGCCGTCGGCTCGCGGCCGAGCTGTCCTGACTCGCTGAGAGCTGGCCCGGGCCCGAGGGCTCAGGCGTCGGGGATCGACGAGTCGTCGGTCGTCGCGTTCGCGCTCTCGTCCTGTCCCTTGCGGAACTCCCGCTGAGCCTCGCCGAGCGAACGCGCGAGCTGCGGGAGCTTCGCCCCGCCGAAGAGGATCAGGACGAGCACGAGGATGATGATGAGTTCTTGCGCTCCGAGGTTCACGCCTCCGAGGCTACACCCGCGCCCTCCGAGCCCCGTCGCGGGGCCCGCGAGGTGCTGAGATGGGGCGGTGTTCGAATGCGTGGTGAACATCAGCGAGGGCCGTGACGCCACCGTCCTCGACGAGCTCGACGCCGCCGTCGCCGGGGCGCTGCTCGACCGCCACAGCGATCCCCACCACCACCGCTCGGTGTTCACCCTCGTCGGGGCCGACGCCCCGCGGGCGCTCGCAGCTCGGGCGGTGGAACTGATCGACCTGCGGCACCACGACGGGGTCCACCCCCGCATCGGGGTCGTCGACGTCGTCCCGTTCGTCGCCCTCGACGGCTCGACAGCGGCGGAGGCCGTCGCCGCCCGCGACGCCTACGCCCGCTGGTCCGCCGACACGCTCGGCGTGCCGTGCTTCCTCTACGGCCCCGAGCGCACCCTCCCGGAGGTGCGCCGTGGGGCGTTCGCCACCCTCGCCCCCGACACCGGCGGCCCGCATCCGCACGAGACCGCCGGGGCGAGCGCCGTCGGCCAGCGTGAGGTGCTCGTCGCCTACAACGTGTGGCTCGCCGACGCCGACCTCGACCTCGCCCGCCGTGTCGCCCGGGAGATCCGCGCCCCGAACCTGCGCACGCTCGGCCTGATGGTCGGCGACCGCGCCCAGGTGTCGATGAACCTCGTCGCTCCGGGCGAACTCGGCCCGGAGGCGGCGTTCGACGCGGTCGCGAGCCGCGCCGCGGTGGCCGGCGCCGAGCTCGTCGGGCTCCTCCCCCGCCGCGTGCTGGAGGCGGCTCCCCGGCACCGGTGGGCCGAGCTCGACCTGGCGGACGACCGCACGATCGAGGCACGGCTCGAGGCCCTCGGCCACCGGTGAACCGGGGTGAACTCCGCGCGCGCCGTTCAGGGCTCGCTCGGGTCGAGGAGCCCCCACCGCCGCCGGATCCGCCGCTCGACCGTGCCGAAGCACACGCCGTCGACGGCGATGCCGATGACGAGGATGACGATCATCATCGCCATCAGGCCCTTCATGTTGTTGAACTCCCGGGCGAACTGGAGCTGGGCACCGAGCGACGGCTGACCGGGGATGATGACGAGCAGCTCGCCCGCCATCAGGCTCCGCCACGCGAACGCCCATCCCTGCTTGAGCCCCGCGACGAACGACGGGAGCGAGGCGGGCAGGACGACGTGGCGGTACAGCGCGACCCCTCGAGCGCCGAGCACCCTGCCGGCCCGCACGAGGATCGGCGGCACCTGGTCGGCCCCGGCGACGAGCCCGTTGGCGATCGACGGGGCGGCCCCGAGCACGACGACGAAGAAGATCGCCGACTCGGTGAGCCCGAACAGCAGGATCGCGAACGGGAACCAGACGATCGACGGCATGGTCTGGAGCCCGGTGATGAACGACCCGAAGGCGTTCCGGAGCAGCCGGACCCGGGCGACGAGCGCCCCGATCACCACCCCGATCGCGACCGCGACCCCGAAGCCGATGAACGCCCGTCGGAGGGTGATCGTCGTCGCCTTCCAGACGGTGCCGTTGTCGAGACGGGTCCACAGCTCCTCGAACACCGGCCCGGGCGGGGGCAACACCCACGGCGGCTTCCAGCCGCTCGCGTGGACGAGCTGCCAGATGCCGATCCCGAGGGCGACCGCCGCGAGCTTCGGCCACGCCGCCGACCAGCCCCGCCGGACTCGACCGACCGACGGCCCGGTTGCCAGCTCGAGCGCATCGAGACCGGCGAGCTCCTCGTCGATCGAGCGGGTGCGCTCGAGAACGAGCTCGTCAGTGCTGGGCATGGCGACGCACCTCCGCGCGCAGCTG
>CAZAVX010000084.1:0-13645 GCA_964488835.1 uncultured Iamiaceae bacterium
TGAGCGACGAGGAGATCGAGTCGGTCGTCCGGTACGTCCGAGAGGTCCTCTAGACGGCGAGGCGGCCGGTCGCTCGGGCGGCGCGGCCCGCGCACGCGCCGGCGTGCTCCCGGCCCGTCGGCGGCTCGCACCCCTTCCCAACCGTCACACCCCCGGTCTAGGCTGACCCTCACTTCCCCCTCCCAGACGCCTGTGTGTCAGGAGGGTCCGGTGATCGCCACCGTCCCGTCGGCCACGCTCCTCGGAGTGCGTGGCCGTTCCGTGTCCGTCGAGGTCCACGTCTCGAACGGCCTCCCCGCGTTCACCATCGTCGGCCTGCCCGACGCGTCGTGCCGCGAGGCGCGCGATCGCGTGCGCGCCGCCCTGCTCTCCTCGGGCCTGCCGTGGCCCCTCAAACGGGTCACGGTGAACCTCGCGCCGTCGGGGCTCCGCAAGGCCGGCTCCCAGCTCGATCTCGCCATCGCCGTCGCCGTGCTCGTCGCCGAGGAGGTCCTGAGCCCCGCCCAGGTCGAGGGCATCGGCTTCGTCGGCGAGCTGGGGCTCGACGGCACGGTGCGGGCCGTCACCGGCACGGTGCCCCTCGTCGCCGCACTCGGCGGCCACACGGCGGTGGTCGCGCCACGTGCCGTGCGCGAGGCCGAGCTCGTCGGCACCCACGAGGTGCGCGCCGTGCCCGACCTCGCCACGCTCGTCACCGCGCTGAAGGGCGACGAGCCCTGGCCGGCACCGCCGCTCCGCGTCGTGCCGGCTCCACCGCCACCCGAGCCCGACCTCGCCGACGTCCGCGGCCAACCGATGGCTCGTCTCGCCCTCGAGCTCGCCGCCGCGGGCGGCCACCACCTGCTCATGGTGGGGGCGCCCGGCGCCGGCAAGACGATGCTCGCCCGTCGTCTCCCTGGCCTCCTGCCCGACCTCACCCCCGAGCAGGCCCTCGATGCCACCGTCGTCCACTCCGCCGCCGGGGTGCCGCTCCCCGACGGGCTCGTCACCCGTCCCCCGTTCCGGGCGCCCCACCACGGCGCCTCCACGGTGTCGCTCACCGGCGGCGGCACCGGGGCGATGCGACCGGGGGAGATCAGCCTCGCCCACTGCGGCGTGCTCTTCCTCGACGAGCTCGGCGAGTTCCAGACCGCGGTCATCGACGCCCTCCGCCAACCGCTCGAGGAGGGCGTCATCAGGGTGAGCCGGGCGGTCGGCACGGTCACGTTCCCCGCACGTGTCCTCCTCGTCGCGGCGATGAACCCGTGTCCGTGTGGGCTCGGCGGCACGCCCGGCCGCTGCAGTTGCTCCGACGCCGCCCGCCTCCGCTACCACCGGCGGGTGTCGGGGCCGATCCTCGACCGCTTCGACCTCCGGCTCGACATCGCCGCGCCCGACGTCGACGACCTGCTCTCGGGCCCGCCGGGCGAGCCCACCGCCGTCGTGCGCCGCCGGGTCGAGCAGGCCCGGGCCCGCGCCGCCGAGCGTGGCGTGTCCACCAACTCGGAGCTGACTCCCGATGCCCTCGACCGGTGGGCACCTCTCGCCCCCGAGGCCAGCGCGCTGCTCGAGACCTCGCTGCGCGAAGGGCGCCTCACCGGCCGGGGCCTGCACCGGGTGCGGCGGCTCGCGCTCACCGTCGCCGACTGCACCGACCACGACGGGCCGGTCCAACTCGAACACGTGGCGCTCGCGCTCCAGCTGCGGTCGGTGCCAGAACCCTTCGAGCAGGGGGCGGTGGCGTAGATGACCGTCACCGATCGAGCCGCAGCGGTCGCACTCGCGTCCCTCCCCGGCATGAGCCCGGCGCGCCTGCGCGCCCTGCGCGACGCGTACGGCCTCGTCGAGGCGTGGCACCGCGTGCTCGAGCGCCGCGTCGACGGGCACCCGCGCCTCGCCCGGTGCCTGGGCCCCGAACCCGAGAAGGTCGTGGCATCCATGGCCAGGGCGGCGGCGCTGGTCGATCCCGCGGCCGTGCTCGACACCCACCGGCAGGCGCAGATCTCGGTGCTCCTGCCCGACGACCCCGGGTATCCCGAACCGCTGGTCGCCGACCCCGAGGCGCCGGTCGTCCTCTTCGCTCGCGGGCACCTCGAGGTGCTCGATGCCCACAGAGTGGCGGTCGTCGGCACCCGGCGCTGCACGCGGGTGGGGCGGGGTGTCGCCGTCGAGCTTGGGGAGGGGCTCGCCGCCGCGGGCATCACCGTCGTCTCGGGTCTCGCGCTCGGCATCGACGGGGCGGCCCACGAGGGGGCGCTTCGGGCATCGCCGTCCGACCCGGCACCCGTCGTCGGCGTGGTCGGCAGCGGGCTCGATGTCGTGTACCCCACCCGCCACCGGTCGCTCTGGGACACCGTCGGGTGTCGCGGCCTCCTCGTGTCGGAGTGGCCGCTCGGCACCGCATCGCAGGCGTGGCGGTTCCCCGCCCGCAACCGCATCATCGCCGCCCTCGCCGAGGTGGTGGTCGTCGTCGAGTCCCACGCCCGGGGCGGCGCGCTCAACACCGCCGAGGCCGCCATTCGCCGCAGCCGCGACGTACTCGCCGTGCCCGGGTCGGTCCGCAGCCCGGCGTCGAGGGGTACCAACGCCCTCCTGTTCGACGGCGCGGCACCGGTGCGCGACACCGCCGACGTGCTCGGAGCCCTCGGCTTCGCCGCCCCCGACCCGACGCCCGAGCCGGCCGGTCCGTCCGGCGGTCTGGTGCCCGACCCGCACGAGGTCGAGCTCCTCGACCAGCTCGCTGGCGAGCCCCGCACCCTCGACCAACTCGTCCTCGACACCGGCCGCGACCTCACCGAGCTGTCGGTCGCGCTGCTCCGCTTCGAGCACCTCGGATGGGTGGCCCGTTCAGGCTCGTGGTACGAACGGATCGGTCCGTGAACCCCGCCTCTGTAGGGTGGGGCCGTGGGCTGGGAACTCGATCGCTTCGACGCGACCCTCACGGGCTTGTCCTCGGCCACCCGCACGGCGTACCGATCCGACCTCGAGGGCTTCGCTGCGTGGGTGAGCCGTGCGGGCGTCGAGCACCCGTCCCAGGTCACCCGGACCACGCTGCGGCGCTACCTCGCCCACCTCACCACCCGAGGCTTCGCCCGGCGCAGCATGGCCCGCAAGGCGTCCTCGCTCCGCCGCTACTTCGCATGGGCGGCCTCCACCGGCGTGGTCCCCGCCGACCCTGCGGCGTCGCTCTCGGTGCCGAAGGGCCCGGCGCGCCTTCCACGGGTCCTACACGACGACGAGCTCGCCAGCCTGCTCGACCCCGCCGCCTCGCGAGCCGGCGCGCCCCCGGCCGACGAGCCGACCGAACTCGACGAGCACCTGCGCCTCCGCGACCAGGCCGTGGTCGAACTGCTCTACGGCTCCGGGTTACGGGTCGGCGAGCTCTGCTCCCTCGCCCCGGCCGACCTCGACCTGCCGCGTCGGCAGGCCCTCGTGTGGGGGAAGGGCGACAAGCAGCGCCGCGTCCCGCTCTCCCAGCCCGCCGCCGACGCACTCGAACGGTGGCTCACCCGGTCACGACCTCAGCTCGTCGACACCCGCGATCCGCAGGCGCCGCTCTTCGTCAACCGTCGGGGCAATCCGCTCACCCCGCGCGACGTCCGGCGCATCCTCGACCGCCGTGCCACGGCGCCCGTGAACCCTCACGCGCTCCGGCACACCTTCGCCACCCACCTCCTCGACGGTGGGGCCGATCTGCGGTCGGTTCAAGAGTTGCTCGGTCATGCCGACGTGGGTACGACACAGATCTACACCCACGTGAGCACCGACCGTCTCCAACACGTGCACCGCTCCACCCACCCGCGGGGATAGCCATCACAGTGAGCTCCGAGGACCTCGACATCGATGCCATCTGGGCACAGTTCAAGGAGTCCGGAGATCGCGCGGTGCGCGACCTGTTGATCCTGCACTACTCGCCGCTGGTGAAGTTCGTCGCCGGCCGCATGGCCGTCGGTCTGCCCCAGAACGTCGAGCAGTCCGACCTGGTCAGCTACGGGGTGTTCGGGCTCATCGACGCGATCGAGAAGTTCGAGCCCGAGCGCGGCTTCAAGTTCGAGACCTACGCCATCTCCCGGATCAAGGGAGCCATCCTCGACGAGCTGCGCTCGATCGACTGGGTCCCGCGCTCGGTGCGGGCCAAGGCGAGGGCGGTCGAGAACGCCATGGCGAGCCTCGAGGCGAGGCTCCACCGGTCGCCCACCGATGCCGAGCTCGCCGAGGAGATGGGTGTCACCGAGGAGCAGCTCCAGGTCACCCTCGGACAGATCTCCTTCGTCGGTCTCGCCGCGCTCGACGAGACCCTCTCCATCGGCGGGGGCGACCGCGAGGCCTTCACCCTCGGCGACACCATCGCCGACCAGCGCGAGGGGCCGGTCGACGCCTTCGAGGTCGAGGAGATGCGGATGCTCCTCGCCGAGTCGATCAACCGCATGCCCGAGCGCGAGAAGATCGTCCTCACCCTCTACTACTACGAGGGTCTCACCTTGGCCGAGATCGGCCAGGTGCTCTCGGTCACCGAGAGCCGGGTCTGCCAGATCCACACCAAGGCGGTGCTCCAGCTGCGCTCCCGCATCGCGGCCTCGCAGCGCGAGCTCGCCTGAGCCACCCCGCCACGCCGACTTCCCCCTGACGCGCTTCCCCGGCACACCTCCGACTCAGGGAGAGGTCCATGCTGCGCGCCGTCGCGCTCGTCGTCGTGCTCGGGGTGGTGGCCACCCTCACCGCGCCGGCCGGTGCCGACCCTCACCACCGGGGGCCCGACCCCGGTCCGGTCACCTACGTCCATCCCGTCGACGCCGAGGTCGTCGATCCCTTCCGCCCGCCTGCCACCCGCTTCGGTCCCGGCAATCGGGGCCTCACCTACGCCACCGAGCCGGGCACGCCCGTGCGGGCCGCGGCGCCGGGTGTCGTCGTGTTCGCCGGCCAGGTCGGCGGGAGCCTCCACGTCACCATCGCCCACGCCGACGGCCGGCTCACGAGCTACTCGGGCGTCGCGGCCATCGGTGTGCGCCTCCACCAGACGGTCGAGCGAGGCGACCCCATCGCCCGCTCCCGCGGGGAACTGCACGTCGGCGTCCGCGAGGACGGCGAGTACGTCGACCCGGCCTCGATCTTCGGCCACGCGGTGGTCGGCGCCCGCCTCGTGCCCGAATCGCCGATCGGGCCACCCGGCGCCCTCGGTGCGGTCGACGTGGTCGAGCTCGCCCGCGTCGCCCGCCGGCTCGGTGGGGGACCGAGCCTCCTCGACCGCGTCGGCGGCTTCGTCGGCCGGGTCGGAGGAGCGGCGGGCGGTGTCGTCGAACGGGGCTTCGGGCTGCTGTCGGCCGGTCGCGACCTCCTCGCCTCCGGGTGGCACCTCGTGTCGACGCACGGCCCTGCCCTGGTCGGCGCCGCCTGGCGGGTCGCGCCGTACGTGCTGGCGCGACGCCATCCCATCCTCACCGGGGTCATGTTCCTCGTCGTCCTGCCGCTCGTCGAGGGCGAGGTCCCCCCGATCCTGATGTTCGGCGCCGATCTGCTCATGTCGTGGCCCCGGATCGTCGAGCGTGTCGCGGTGTGGTGGGTCAACCGCCAGCACTGCACCCCCGGCGACGCCGAACCGCCCGCCGCCACCGGCCGACGCGTCGCCGTGCTGGTCGGTGGGCTCGACTCCACCAGCGAGCACGCCGCGATCGGCCGTCTCGACACCGAAGCGCTCGGCTATTCGGCCGACCACGTCGTGGGCTTCTCCTACGCGGGTGGCCGCACACCCGGCCGATTCGGCGAGGCCGCGACCCCCCTCGCCGACGAGCTCGCCGACATCCCCGTGAGCGAGTACGACCGCGGCCACTCGTCGGCCGGGCTCCCCGAACGGGGCGCGCTCCTCGCCGATCTGCTCACCGAGATCGCCGAGCGGGCGCCGGACGCCCACATCGACCTCTACGGTCACTCACAGGGCGGCCTCGTCGCCCGCCACGCGCTGGCGGTCCTGCAATCGCGGGAGGGCGGTCGAGAGGTCATCGAGCGCCTCGGCCTCGTCGCCACGATCGCCAGCCCGCACGACGGTGCCGACCTGGCCTCGGTGGCCACCACGCTCGCCGGGCCGCTCGACCGCTCGGCCGCCTTGCGCACCCTCGGTCGTCTACTCGGGGTCACCACCCACCCGCGCGGCACGAACCTCCCCGACCTCGCCCGCTATTCCGACCACATCGAAGGGCTCCAGGCCGCCGACCTCCCCGAGGGGCCCACCTACCTCTCGCTCGCCGCCCGGGGCGACCTGTTCGTCACCGACGCCCGCAGCCGGCTCACCGGCCGCCACGTCACCCTGCCGGGCATCAGCCCCGACATCCACAGCGAGGTGGTCCACCAACCTGCCACCACCCGCGAGCTGTCCCTCGCCCTCGGCGGGCTCCCGCCCACCTGCGAAGGCATCTGGGACCTCTTCGGCGACATACTCGCCACCGAGGCCACACAGTTCCTCGCCAGCGCAGCCGGTCTGGCCGCGGCGTTCTGGACCCTGCCGATCGCCCCACACGACATCTACGAGCCGATCGTGCGCTGGTGACCGGTCCACCGCGTGCCGCTACACTGTCCCGTCGGCCCGGTCCCGGGCCGCATCTCCGTGCGCGGAGACGACCCTCAATCCTCAGCCGCACCGATACCACGGTCGCCCACGGGCGCTGGTGCGGTCAGATCAACCGATGGAAGGAGCAGCCATGACGGCTGTCGTGACCATGAAGCAGTTGCTCGAGGCCGGTGTGCACTTCGGGCACCAGACCCGGCGCTGGAACCCGAAGATGAAGCGGTTCATCCACGGCGACCGCAACGGGATCTACATCATCGACCTCCAGCAGACCCTGCAGCGCATCGAGGTCGCCTACTCGTTCGTCCGCGACACCGTCGCCGAGGGCGGCACCGTGCTCTTCGTCGGGACGAAGAAGCAGGCCCAGGGCCCCGTCCAGTCCTACGCCGAGAAGTGCGGCATGCCCTACGTCAACGAGCGGTGGCTCGGCGGCATGCTCACCAACTTCGAGACCATGGCCAAGCGCGTCTCGAAGATGAAGGAGTACCAGCGCATGCGCGACTCCGGCGAGTTCGAGGCGATGCCGAAGAAGGAAGCCCTCCTCATCTCCCGCGAGCTCGAGAAGCTCGAGCGCAACCTCGGCGGCATCCGCAACATGGAGAAGCTCCCCGACATCGTGTTCATCCTCGACACGAAGAAGGAGCACATCGCGGTCACCGAGGCGAACAAGCTCGGCATCCCCATCGTCGCGGTGGTCGACACGAACTGCGATCCCGACGTCATCCAGTACGTCATCCCCGGCAACGACGACGCGATCCGCTCGGGCGACCTGATGTGCCGGGTCATCGCCGACGCCGTCATCGAGGGCAAGTTCATCCGCTCGCGCCGCGAGGAGGCCGAAGGCGGCGGCCCGCGCCGCAGCCTCCGCCAGGAGGACGAGGTCGCGGCCCAGCAGGCCGAGGCTCGTCGTCAGGCCGCACTCGAGGCCGCCGAGCGTGAGGCCCGCATCGCCGCGGGCCGCACCGCCGGCGCCGAGGCCCCGGCTGCGGCCGAGGAGCCCGCTCCCTCCACCGACGCCCCTGTCGAGGCCGCAGCCGCGCCTGCCCCCGACGCCACCCCCGAGACCCCCCAGGAGTCGTGACCCCGATGTCCAGCTTCACCGCCAAGGACGTGCAGGCGCTGCGCCAGGCCACCGGTGCCGGCATGATGGACGCCAAGAAGGCGCTCACCGAGAACGACGGCGACTTCGACGCCGCCGCGAAGTGGCTGCGCGAGCAGGGCCTGGTGAAGGCCGCGAGCCGCACCGACCGTGAGAACACCCAGGGTGCGGTCGCCGTCGCCACCGCCGGCAACGCCGTCGCCCTCGTCGAGCTCAAGTCCGAGACCGACTTCTCGGCCAAGGCCGAGGACTTCGTCAAGACCGTCACCGCCCTCGCCGAGGCCGTCGCCGCTCGCGGCGAGGACGCGGTCAGCGAGCTGGCCGACGAGGTCGACCAGATGAAGATCACCAAGAAGGAGAACATCGAGGTCGGCAAGGTCGTCCGCTGGGAGGTCCCCGAGGGCCACGTCGTCGACACCTACCTCCACGTCCAGGACGGCCGCGGGGTCAACGGTGTGCTCGTCGAGCTGTCCGGCGGCACCCCCGAGCTCGCCCACGACATCGCGGTGCACATCGCCTTCACGAAGCCCGAGTACCTCTCCCGCGACGACGTCCCGGCCGATCAGGTCGAGGCCGAGCGCGCCACCCTCACCGACATCACCCGGGCCGAGGGCAAGCCGGAGAACGCGCTCGAGAAGATCGTCGAGGGTCGACTCACCGGCTGGTTCAAGGAGCGGGTCCTGCTCGAGCAGGGCTTCGTGCGCGACGAGAAGCAGACCATCCAGCAGCTCCTCGGCGACGCCACCCTCGTGCGGTTCGACCAGATCGTCATCGGCGGCTGATCGTGGCGGCGGCCGATCCCGACATCACCAACGCTCCCGCCCGCTCCCTGCGCACCCCGCGCTGGAGCCGGGTGGTGCTGAAGGTGTCGGGAGAGGCCTTCGCCGGCGACCTCGGCTACGGCATCGACGGCGCGACGGTCCGCGAGATCGCCCAGGCCATCGTCGACGTCAAGGCCGAGTTCGAGGTCGACATCGCCGTCGTCGTCGGCGGCGGCAACATCTGGCGTGGCATGACCGGCCAGGGTGCGGGCATGGACCGCGCCCAGGCCGACTACATGGGCATGCTCGCCACGGTCATCAACGCCCTGGCCCTCCAGGACGTGCTCGAACAGCTCGGGCAACCCACCCGGGTGCAGAGCGCGATCCACATGGCCCAGGTCGCCGAGCCGTACATCCGCCGACGGGCCCTCCGCCACCTCGAGAAGGGGCGGGTGGTCATCTTCGCCGGCGGCAACGGCAACCCGTTCTTCACCACCGACACCACCGCGGCGCTGCGGGCCGTCGAGATCGAGGCCGAGGTCCTGCTCAAGGGCACCCATGGGGGCACCGACGGCATCTACACCGCCGACCCCCGCGTCGACCCCGACGCGAAGCGTCTCGACACGATCACCTATCTCGAGGTCATCCAGCAGGGGCTCCAGGCCATGGACTCCACGGCCATCACCCTCTGCATGGAGAACGAGATGCCAATCGTGTACTTCGACCTGCTGGGCGAGGGGAACGTGCGGTCCATCCTCGCCGGCGAGTCGATCGGTACGCTGGTCTCATGACCTCTGGCCCACGACCCGACGCGACCCCCGACTGCCGCGACGCGCGCCAGGGAGCAGCCCGATGAGCAGTGAGATGATCGATCTGATCCTCGACGACGCGAGCGAGCGCATGGAGAAGGCGATCGCGCACACGCGCCAGGAGTTCGCCTCGATCCGCACCGGCCGGGCAGCTCCCGCGCTGGTCGAGCGCCTCCCCGTCGAGGCCTACGGCGAGGAGATGATGCTCCAGCAGCTCGCCAGCTTCCAGGTTCCCGAAGCCCGACAGCTGCTCATCACCCCCTTCGACAAGGCGAACCTCGGGGCCATCGAGAAGGCCATCCAGCACTCCGACCTCGGCCTCAGCCCGTCCAACGACGGCAACTCCATCCGTCTCACGTTCCCGCCTCTCACCGAGGAACGCCGCAAGGACCTCGTGAAGGTGGTCCGCCAGATGGCCGAGGAGGGTCGCATCGCCATCCGCAATGCCCGGCGCGACGCCCGCAAGGAGCTCGAGTCGGCCGAGAAGGGCGGCGACATGTCCGAGGACGAACTGATGCGGGCCGAAAAGGAGCTCGACAAGCGCACGCACGCCTTCGAGGCCGAGATCACTGCGGCGCTCGAGCAGAAAGAGACCGAGCTGCTCGAGGTCTGACGGCGCGCTCTGGCGCCCGCCCGACCCGCGGCACGAGGAGGTCCTCCGTGAGCGATCGACCAACACATCCCGACGACGAGGAGGCCTCCGGGGGTTCCCGCCTCTTCGACGACCCCGACCCGTGGGCGTCCGACGAGGGCACCGAGCCCGACCGGGGCGCCGACGACGTCGAGGAGGAGCGGCGACCCATTCGCGCCCGCGACCTGTTGCGCGAGCCGGAGGACCCGAGCCAGTTCGGCGCCATCCCCATCGTCCGACCCGAGTCCGGCTCCTCGGCCGACTCCGGTGAGTCGCCCGCGTCGGTCGACTCGCTCGACTCGGGCGACCTCGACGGTGACACCGCGCCCGACACGGCCCTGCCCCACTGGGCCGATCCCCCCACCGGCGAGGTCCCGCGCATCTTCGGCGCCGAGTCCGACGACTCGTCATGGGCCACCGTCTCGGCGTCCCAGCCTCGCTGGCGCGACCAGAGCAGCGGCTGGGAGGAGACCGACCTCAGCGACCTGGGTGCCGACGTGCCCAAGGTCGGGGGGCGCGACGAGTCCACCGCCGACGAGTTCTTCACCTTCGACGACACCTCCGCCGCGAGCCACGAGACCTTCTCGGTCCCGCGCGATCCGTCCGAGCCCTACGGCGGGCGGGGCACCGATCCCTTCGCCGCCACCCGCACCGAGGGCCCCGCCACCGGCCGCAACATCGGCGTGGCGGCCATCGTCGGTGCGGCGCTCGCCGGTCTCGGCCTGTTCCTCCTGAACCTCGGGTCGGCGGCCACCATGGCCCTCGTCGTCGTGGTGCTCGTCCTCGCCTCCGCCGAGCTGCTCACGACGCTGCGTCGGGTCGGTTACTCGCCGCCCGCGCTCGTCGCGCTCGCCGCTGCGATCACCTTCCCGCTCGCCACCTACTGGCGGGGCGAGTCGGGGCTCGTGCTCGGCATCGCCCTCGCGGTGTTCGTGCTGATGCTCTGGTACCTGTTCGGCGTGGGCCACGAGCACGCGGTGGCGAACATCGGGGTCACCCTGCTCACCATCGTCTATGTCGGCGTGCTCGGCTCGTTCGCCGCGCTGCTGCTGCGTAGCCCCCACGGCACCGGGCTGCTGCTCGCGGCCATCCTCGGGCCCATCGCCTACGACATCGCCGGGCTGTTCGTCGGGCGCTCGATGGGGCGGTCGCCGCTCTCGGCGGCGAGCCCGAACAAGACCGTCGAGGGCACCGTCGGCGGTATGGTCGCCGCCTTCCTCGTCACGCTGGTGGTCGTCGGCGGGTTCCTCGTCGGTCCCGGCATCACCCCGTTCAACACGACCGGCGATGCCTTCATCCTCGGCCTCGTCCTCGCCGGCCTCGCCCCACTCGCCGACCTCTGCGAGTCGATGCTCAAGCGCGACCTCAACGTCAAGGACATGGGCACCCTGCTCCCCGGCCACGGCGGTGTCCTCGACCGCTTCGACTCGGTCCTCGTCGCCCTCCCGGCCACCTACTACGTGGCGCTGGTCCTGCTCTGAGCGCCGACATCGTGGGCGCTCCCTCCCGCGAGTCCCCCCAGCGGGTCGTCCTCCTCGGCTCCACCGGGTCGATCGGAACCCAGACCCTCGAGGTCGTCGAGGCCGAGCACGAGCGCTTCCGGATCGTGGCCCTCGCGGCCGGACGCTCGGTCGATCTGCTCGTCGAACAGGCCCACCGCCACCGTCCCGAGGCCGTCGTCGTCTCCGATGCCGAGGCGGCGGTGGGTCTCGCCGACCGGCTCCCGGGGGGCACCGAGCTGCTCGTCGGGCCCGACGAGCTCGCGGGCGTCGTCGCCCTCGGCGACGTCGTGGTCAACGGCATCGTCGGGTTCGCCGGCCTCGAGGCCACCGTCGCCACCCTGCGCGCCGGCCGCCGCCTCGCGCTCGCCAACAAGGAGTCGCTGATCGCCGGGGGACCGGTGGTCAAGGCTGCGCTCGACACGCCGGGTGCCGAGCTCGTCCCGGTCGACAGCGAGCACGCGGCGCTCCACCAGTGCCTGCGGGCGAACGACGTGCCCGAACGAGTGGCCCGTCTCGTGCTCACCGCCAGCGGCGGACCGTTCCGCGGGCGCTCTGCCGCCGAGCTCGCCTCCGTCACCGTCGCCGACGCCCTCGCCCATCCGACCTGGTCGATGGGGCCGAAGATCACCGTCGACTCGTCGACCCTGATGAACAAGGGGCTCGAGGTCATCGAGGCCCACCTGCTCTTCGACGTCGACTTCGACGACATCGACGTCGTCGTCCATCCCCAGTCGATCGTCCACTCGATGGCCGAGTTCACCGACGGGTCCACCATCGCCCAGCTCTCCCTGCCGGACATGCGGCTGCCGATCGGGTACGCGCTCGCCTGGCCCGACCGCATCGCCACACCGTTCGGCCGCATCGACTGGACGACGCTCGCCCGCCTCGACTTCGAGCCGCCCGACCGCGAGGCGTTTCCCTGCCTCGACCTCGCCTATGCCGCCGGCCGGGCGGGCGGCACCGCACCGGCCTGGCTCAACGCCGCGAACGAGGTGGCGGTCGAGGCATTCCTCGGTGGGCGCATCCGCTGGAACCAGATCCCCGACGTCGCGAACGGGGTCCTCCAGGGGCATGATGGAGGGCCGGCCGCATCGATCGACGACGTGATGCGCGCCGACGCCGCAGCCCGAGCGCTCGCCCGCACCCACATCGAGGCCCTCACGTGACCAACCTCGACACTCCCCGCCACCAGCATTCCGGTCCGAGTGGCTCGGAGCCGCCCCCGTACCCCGAGCCCGCGCCCGACGCCAGGGGCTCGAGTGCGGTCCGCCTCGCGATGCTGGTCGCCAGCGTCGTGCTCCTCGGCGTCTGGGCCGGTGTGTCGGCGCTGATCGTCGTCCTGTCGATCATCGCCATCATCTTCCTGCACGAGCTCGGCCACTACCTGACGGCGCGCTGGGCCGGCATGAAGGTCACCGAGTTCTTCATCGGCTTCGGCCCACGCATCTGGTCGTTCCGGCGGGGCGAGACCGAGTACGGCATCAAGGCCATTCCCGCCGGGGCCTACGTGAAGGTCATCGGCATGACGAACCTCGAAGAGGTCGACCCCGTCGACGAGCCGCGCACCTACCGCCAGAAGCCGTACTGGCGGCGGATGTCGGTGGCGGTCGCCGGGTCGGCCATGCACTTCCTCATCGCCGCCGCCTGCCTGTTCACATTCTTCGTCACCGTCGGGGTGCAGGACGATGCGCGCTGGGAGGTCGGTCGTCTCGCGACGCCGTCCACCGCCGGTACGCCGAGCCCGGCCGGTGAGGCGGGTGTCGCGGTCGGTGATCGCATCGTCGCGTTCGACGGTGTCGCCGTCGCCACCTTCGACGAGCTCCGCGACGAGATCGCCGGGCACGCACCCGGCGAGCAGGTCGTCGTCACCGTCGAGCGAGCCGGCGAGCGCGTCGAGCTCCCCGTCGTGCTCGGCGAACTCGACGGCATCCCGTTCCTCGGCGTCGGTCCCCACTACCCGTCCGAGCCCCTCGGGGTCGGGTCCGCGCTCACCACCACGGCCTCCGAGTTCGGCGAGTACTCCAAGCTCACCGTCGAGGCCATCGGGCGCATCTTCTCGCCGAGCGGGCTCTCCAACTTCTTCGGCATGGCGGTCGACACCGCGCGCACCCCTGCCGACGGGGGTGACGGGCCGGTCTCCGCACCCCTCGAGGACCAGGGCGACCGCGTGCTCTCGATCTACGGCGCCGCCCGTCTCGGCACCCAGATGGCCGATACGGGCATCGCCGGGTTCCTCGCCTTCATGGCGCTCATCAACATCTTCATCGGCATCTTCAACCTCGTGCCGCTGCTGCCCCTCGACGGC
>CAZAVX010000085.1:0-13619 GCA_964488835.1 uncultured Iamiaceae bacterium
TCAGCGCACCCTGCGCAGCCGGAGCGAGTTGGTGACGACGCTCACCGACGAGAAGGCCATCGCCGCGCCGGCGAGCATCGGGTTCAACAGTCCGGCCGCGGCGAGCGGGATCGCCGCGGTGTTGTAGCCGAACGCCCAGAACAGGTTCTGCACGATGGTGCGGTAGGTGCGGCGGGACAGGCGGAGGGCGGTGACCACCCCGGCGAGGTCGCCCCGCATCAGCGTGAGGTCCGACGACTCGATCGCGACGTCGGTGCCCGTGCCGATGGCGATGCCGAGGTCGGCCTGCACGAGCGCGGGGGCATCGTTCACCCCGTCGCCCACCATCGCGACCACCCGGCCCTCGGCCTGGAGCCGTTCGATCTCGGCCTGCTTGTCGTCGGGGTACACCTCGGCCATCACGCGGTCGATGCCGAGTTCGCGAGCGATCGCCTCGGCCGTGCGCCGGTTGTCGCCGGTGATCATCGCGACCTGGAGTCCCAGGCGGTGCAGCTCGGCGACGACCTCGGCGGCACCGTCCTTCACGGTGTCGGCCACTCCGAGCACGCCGCGCACCGCACCGTCCCAGCCCGCCAACACGGCCGTGCGACCGCCGGCCTCGATCTCTGCGAGGGCGGCGTCGAGCCGGGCGTCGACGGACCACCCACGCTCCTCCATCAGGCTGCGCCGCCCGACGACCACCTCGGTGTCGTCGACCCGAGCCCGGATGCCGCTACCGGTGAGGGCCTCGAGGTCGCGCACCGCGGGGAGCGCGCCGACCCGCTCGCGGGCGCCGTCGGCGATGGCCCGACCGATCGGGTGGCCACTGTCGGCCTCGGCCGCCCCCGCCATCGACAGGAGATCGTCGACCTCGGTGCCTTCCGCCGCGACGACGTCGATGAGGGTCATCTCGCCCCGGGTGAGCGTGCCGGTCTTGTCGAACACGACGGTGTCGACGTCACGCACCCGCTCGAGCACCTCGACCGACTTGATGAGCACGCCGAGCTGGGCACCCCGGCCGGTTCCGACCATGATCGCCATCGGCGTCGCGAGCCCGAGGGCACACGGACAGGCGATGATGAGCACCGCGACCGCAGCGGTGAGGGCATGACCGACGTCGCCGTCGACGACGGTCCACCCCACGAAGGTCAGCAGGGCGATGACGAGGACCACGGGCACGAACACCGCCGAGATGCGGTCGGCGAGGCGTTGCGCCCCGGACTTGCCGGTCTGGGCCGCCTCCACCATGCGCACGATCTGGGCGAGGGCGGTGTCGGCCCCCACCGCTGTGGCCTCCACCGTGAGCACCCCGGAGGTGTTCACGGTCGCGCCCGCCACCGTCGAGCCGGGCAGCTTGTCGACGGGGAGCGATTCGCCGGTGAGCATCGACTCGTCGACGGCGCTCGCCCCGTCGATCACCCGACCGTCGACGGGGATCTTCTCGCCGGGGCGCACCTTCACGAGATCGCCGGGGCGCACCTCCTCGACCGCGACCATCACCTCGTCGCCGTCGCGCACCACGCGGGCCTGCTTGGCCCCCAGCTCGAGCAGGGCCCGAATCGCCTGACCCGCCCGGCCCTTGGCGCGCGCCTCCAACCACCGCCCGAGGGAGATGAACGCGATGATGACCACCGCGGCCTCGAAGTACACCTCGGTGCCACCGGTGAACAGCTCGCGCACGCTGTAGAGGTAGGCGGCGAGCGTGCCGAGGGCGACGAGGGTGTCCATGTTCGCCGCCCGGTGACGGGCGAGGCGGACGGCGCCGGCGAGGAACGGCCACCCGATGACGAACTGGACGGGAGTCGCGACGGCGAACATCAGCCAGCGGAGCCAGTCGGCCTCCATCATCGCCATCTCGTCGACGAGCTCGAACACCATCGTGGCGAGCATGAAGACGGCGGCGGGAAGCGCCCACATCACCCGACGGGCCCACGCCCGCTCGTGCTCACGGTCCGCCGCGCTCGCCCCCTCCTCGTCGGCGGCGCCCGAGCCGTCGGTGTCGAGCTCGGCGACGTGGTAGCCCGCCTTCTCGACGGCGGCGCGGATGGCGTCGAGATCGACCTCCTCGGAGATCGTGAGGTGAGCCTTGCCCGTCGCGTAGTTCACCTCGGCGGCGGCCACGCCCTCCTGACGCTCGAGCGTGCGCTGCACCCGGGCGGCACACGACCCGCACGTCATCCCCTCGACGGGAAGGTCGAGGAACCGGGGGCTGTCGGCGGGCGGGGAGTCGAAACGGGTCGTCATGGTGGTCACCTCACCGTTCTTGATATACCCTACCGGGGTATATGGCAACCCCAGCGACCCCGACGCCGCCCCGCGGCTACGCCATCACCAAGGAGGACCACCTCAAGCGCCTGCGGCGCATCGAGGGTCAGGTCCGTGGCATCCAGCGCATGATCGAGGACGACACCTACTGCATCGACGTCCTCACCCAGGTGAGCGCCGCCACCCGGGCGCTCCAGGGTGTCGCGCTCGGCCTGCTCGACGAGCACGTCCGCCACTGCGTCGCCAACGCGGCTCGCGGCGACGACCCCGAGGAGGCCGACCGCATGATCACCGAGGCCACCCGCGCCGTCGAACGCCTCGTCAAGAGCTGAGCACGGTCACTGGTCGCGCTAGCGTCGGCGGCGATCACGGCCCATCGGGAGCGAGGACACGATGACGACAGAACCCGGCCATCGCTGGCCCGTCACCGTCGTCATCCCGACGCGTCACGAGGCAGGCAACGTGCGGCCGCTGCTCGAGCGGATGCCCCCGGTCGAAAGGGTCCTCTTCGTCGACGACAGCGACGACGACACGCCCACCACCATCGAGGCAGCCGCCGGCGCCGCCGACGTCAAGGTCGAGCTGCTGCACCGTCCCCCCGGCGCCCGCCACGGCGGCCTGTCCGGGGCCGTCGTCGCCGGACTCGCCCTCGTCGAGTCCGAGTGGATGTGCGTGATGGACGGCGACCTCCAGCACCCACCCGAGGACGTCGAGAAGCTCATGCAGGCGGCCACCACCGACGTCGACCTCGTCGTCGCCAGCCGCAAGAACTGGGACAGCATCAACGAGGGCCTCGGGCCGGTCCGCCGAGTCGTCTCCTGGACGTTCGGCCGCATCGCCCTGGTGCTCCTCCGGTCCCGTATCGGGTCGTGCACCGACCCTCTGAGTGGGTTCTTCGTCGTGCGCACCCGGGCGCTCAAGCCCGAGCTGTTGAACCCCACCGGGTTCAAGATCCTCCTCGAGGTGCTCGTCACCCACCCCCACCTGCGGCGCACCGAGGTGGGGTTCGCCTTCGCCAAGCGGGGCTCGGGCGAGAGCAACGGCTCGGTGCGGGAGGCCGCCCGCTACCTCCAGCACGTCATCCGGCTGCGGCGCCGCCTCCGCACCCAGGCCACGCCGCCCGCCTGACGCGGCGAGGGGCGAGGCACCGGCATCGGCACCCCGCCCCTCGTTCGACCGACTCGCGGTCAGCTCACCACATCGGCATCACTCGAACACGAAGTCGCCGATGTAGGGAGCCTCGTGGTTGCGCTCGACGAGCACGAGACCCATCGGCGCACCCTCCGACGGGCGGAAGATGCTCGACAGGGTCGGCGGCACACGGTCCTCGGCCGGCCCGTAGGGGTAGTCGCCCGACAGGCCGTCGAAGGTGAGGGTGCCCACCGACTCCATGGCGGCGAGGATGCCGTCACGGGACAGGTCGCCGTTGGCGACGGCCTCCTCGAGCACCTGGTGCATCGCCATCGACTGGAGGTACCCGAAGTTGAAGTAGATGTCGGGAGCCTGGTCCGGCGCGTAGGTCTCACGGATCCGCACGAGCTCGGCCATGCCGGGCACCGACTCGTCGCCCCACTCCGCGCCCTCCGACATCAGGTAGAAGTTCTCCTGGAGGTACGGGAAGGTGGCGAAGAGGCCGAGCCAGGTGGGCGACTGACCGAGGACGACGGGGTTGTACCCGGTGTTCTCGGTGAGCGCCGTCGTCAGGCCACCGGTGTCGGTGGGCGTCGCGACGAACAGCACCACCTCACAGCCGGCCGACTCGAGCTGGGCGACCTGGGGCTCGAAGGTCTGGGCCGGACGGGTCGGCGACGGTGCGGGGTAGGTGACACGCTCGACGATCTCGATGCCGAGGTTCTCGGTGGCGAACTCGGCGCCCTCGACACCTGCGTCGCCGTACTCGTCGTCGGACGCGAGGGTGCAGAAGGTCTTCCCCTCGTTCTCGGGCTGGCTGTAGAACCAGTCGACGCCGTTGATCGCCTGAATCTGGTAGGGCCCGCCGATGGCGAGCAGGTTGGGCTCGCGCACCCACGCCGAGTCGAGCGTGGCCGGGCCACCGACGATGTCGTCGTCGATGAGGTCGGGCAGGAGGGCGTTCACCACCGGCGTGCCGAGGATCTGCACGAAGGCCACCACGTCGTCGCGGATGGCGGCGTAGCGCTGTCCGGCGGTGGTGGGGTCGTACATCGTGTCCTCGATGACCAGTTCGACCTTGTACCGACCGGCGATTCCGCCCTGCTCCTCGTTGAGGGCGTCGAAGTAGGCCTGGTTGCCCGCGGTGAGCGGGTTGCCGATGATGGCCACCGTGCCGGAGGTGGGGGTGAGCACGCCGAGGCGGATGGTCTCACCGTCGAATCCCGGGCCTGGCTCAGGGTCGCCGGCCGGCTCGTCGTCGCCGTCGTCGCCCTCGTCAGTGGTGTCGTCGGTGCTGTCGCCCGAGTCGGCTTCGGTGGTCGTCGTCGACGCGCCGTCGTCGTCGTCACGGCCGCCGCAGGCACCGAGCACCAGCATGAACACTGCGAGTACGGCGAGGAGCCGTCTCCATCGCTTCTGCATCATGTTGCTCCCTCCATGGTCATCATGGTGTTGGGGTTTGGTGGGACTGGGTTGGGTGGGAACGCGGGACCGTTCGGTCGCCGGAGAGTGGTCGACGGGGCGATCGAAGACGGGCGATCAATACGAGAAGGGCCAGGTGAGGAACCACGCCTTCGCGCGGAACCAGATGGCGGCGAGGCCCCGGGGTTCGAAGAGCAGGAACAGCACGATGAACGTGCCGAAGAGGATGGCGTTGAGCTCGCCGACCGAGAGCAGGCCCGCGTCGCCGGGGCCGGTGCTGAGGAGGGGGCCGAGCCAGTCCGAGCGGCTGTTCTGGTTGATGAACTCGCGGCTGCCGATGACGAAGATCGCGCCGACGATCGAGCCGAAGATGGTGCCCGCGCCGCCGATGATGACGATGGCGACGAAGGTGATCGACAGGAAGAGGCCGAAGTCCTCGGGGCCGGCGAAGCGGATCTGGAGGCCGTTCAGCACCCCGGCGACACACGCGATGGCGCTCGACCAGGCGAACGCACCGATCTTCGTGCGGGCGAGGTCGACGCCGATGACCTCGGCGGACAGGTCGCGGTCGCGCACCGCCTGCATCGCGCGGCCCATGCGGCTGCGCACGAGGTTCTTCGACAGGAGCGCCACCACCGCGACGAGGGCCCAGACGAGGAAGAACATGCTCTGCTCGCGGGTGTAGGTGGTGCCGAACAGCTCGAGCCCGCCGAAGTCGAGCGGGCCGATCGACATGTCGGCGTCGCGGATGCGGGTGCCCCGGTTGCCGCCGGTGACGCTGTCCCAGTTGTTGAAGATGTGGCGGCCGAGGAACACCAGGCCGAGGGTGACGATGACGAGGTAGTGGCCGCGGAGGCGCAGGGCGAAGGGGCCGATGACGGCGCCGAGGAAGAAGCCGATGAGCGCCGCGGCGGGGAGGTAGAGGTACATCGGCCAGCCCTGCTCGGACCCGAGGTACGCCGCGGTGTAGGTGCCGACGCCGATGAAGAAGGCGTGGCCGAGGCTGACCTGGCCGGTGTAGCCGGTGAGGAGGTTGAGGCCGATGGCACCGATGGCGTAGATGCCGATGGTGGAGAGCGTGCGCAGCCCGGCATCGCTGACCTGCTGAGTGGGCAGGTAGATGTAGAGGAACGCGAGGGCGACGAGGCCGATCTTCGCCCAGCGGTCGGGGAAGATGCGCAGGTCGTCGCGATAGTCGAGCACGAGGTGGCGCGACGGCTTGCCGCCTGCGGGTCGGCTGAGCGCACGGAGCGGAGCGACCATCAGACCCTCCTCACTTCGGGCGTGCCGAACAGGCCGTAGGGACGCACCATGAGGATGACGATCATCACGATGTAGGGCATCACCTGGTCGATGCTGCGCCCGGCGAACTCGAGGTACTGGGGCGCGAGCAGGGCGGTGAGCTGCTGGACGACGCCGATGATGAGCCCGCCGACGACCGCGCCGAGCGGCGAGTCCATGCCCCCGAGGATCATCGCCGGGAAGGCCGCGAGGGCGAGCAGCCCGAGACCGGGGACGAGGTTGCCGGTGCCGGTGGCGAAGGTGGTGCCGGCGAGTGCGGCGACGAGGCCGGCGATGCCCCAGGCCACCCGGTAGACCGTGGTGGCGCTGATGCCCATCGCGAGTGCCGCTTCGGGATCGATGGCGGTGGCCCGCATCGCGAGGCCCATCCGCGAATAGCGGAAGAACCCGAGGAAGCCGGCGAGCACCACGGCGGTGAAGCCCATCGCCCAGAGGTCGCGGTGAGGGATCCGCATGCCGGCCAGCTCGAGGGTGCTGCCGGTCCACGGGTCGCCGAGGTTGAGGTTCTCCGCCCCCCAGATCGCGGTGACGACGTTGTCGAGGATGAACAACAGGCCGATCGTCACCATGATGACGGTGAACGCCGCCTCGCCGACGAGCTGCCGGAGCACCAGCCACTCGAGCACGACCCCGACCATGAAGCCGACGATCATCGACAGCACGATCGAGAGGTAGAAGTTCACCCCCCACACCTGGGAGAACTGGTAGGTGGTGTAGGCGCCGACGAGCACGAACGAGCCGTTCGCGAAGTTGATGACGCCGGTGGCGCGGAACACCACGACGAACCCGAGGGCGATGAGCGCGTACTTCGATCCGAGGGCGAGGCCCTGGATCACGCCCTGGGCGATCTCGGTGCCGCTGACGGCGAGCACGGGAGCGAGGTCGATCACCGGTACATGCCCTCGATGAGCTCGGCGAACTCCTTCTCGATGGCCCGCCGCTTCACCTTCTGGGTGGCGGTGACCTCGCCGTCCTCCTGGTCGAGCTCCTTCGGGAGCATCTCGAACCGCTTGATGGTCTCCACCTGGGCGAGCTCCTTGTTCACCGACTCGACGACCTCGCCGATGAGCTCACGCACCTCGGGCTTGCTCGACAGGTCGGCGTAGGTCGTGAAGGCGATGCGGCGGCGGGTGGCCCAGTCGCCCACGGTGTCGAGCTCGATGCCGATCAGCGCGGTGAGGTACTTGCGCTGGTCGCCGATGACGATGGCCTCGCGGACGAACGGCGACACCTTCAGCTTGTTCTCGATCTCCGAGGGGCTGATGTTCTTGCCGCCCGCGGTGATGATGATGTCCTTCTTGCGATCGGTGATGCGGAGGAAGCCGTCGGCGTCGAGCTCGCCGATGTCGCCGCTGTGGAGCCAACCCTCCTCGTCGATCGTCTCGGCGGTGGCCTCGGGGTTCTTGAAGTAGCCGAGGAAGGTGCCGGGACCACGGGTGAGGATCTCGCCGTCCTCGGCGATGCGGATCTCCGCACCCGGTAGCGGGACGCCGACCATGCCGATGCGCACGTCGTCGGCAGGGACGAGGGTGCCCTGCGCGGTGTTCTCGGTCTGGCCGTACACCTCGCGGATGGGGATGCCCATCGCCCAGAAGAACTCGAGCACCTGAGGGGCGATGGGGGCCGCGCCCGACACCGCGCCGCGCACCCGGCTGAGGCCGAGCTTGGTGCGCAGACTGCGGTAGAGCATCACCCAGCCGAGGAAGTAGAGCAGCCCGTCGAGGCCCGTGAGCTTCTTGCCCTTCCAGCGCCGGCGGGCGATGCGGCCGCCCACCCGCATCCACAGGTCGTAGTTCTTGCGCTTGATCCAGCCGGCGTCGGACATCTTGATCTGGATGAGCGCGAGCAACTTCTCCCACACCCGGGGGACGCCGACGAAGAACGTGGGCTGCACCTCGGCGAGGTCCTGGGCGAAGGTCTCGGTGCTCTCGCCGAAGTTCACGACCGTGCCGAGGTAGATCGCGTTGATGACCGAGATGATCCGCTCGGCGATGTGGCAGAGCGGCAGGTACGAGAGCACCTCGTCGCGCTCGTCGGTGTCGTACACCTGCGCCGAGCTGCGCGCGGCCGCCATGAGGTTCGCGTGGCTGAGCATCGCGCCCTTCGGCGGGCCGGTGGTGCCCGAGGTGTAGACGATGATGGCGCACTCGTCCGGCTCGAGGGCCGCCACCGAGCGCGCCCACTCGTCGAGCTGGCCCGCCCCGAGCTCCTCGAGCTCGTCGAGGGTCATCAACCAGGGGTCGGACATGTCGAGGCCGCGGGGGTCCTTGACGACGACCTTCCGGACGCTCGGGATCTTCTCCCGTACGGCGAGGGCCTTGTCGGCCTGCTCCTCGTCCTCGGCGATCAGCACGACCGACTCGGAGTGGGCGAGCAGGTACTCGACCTCGGCGGCCGGGCTCGTCGGGTAGACGCCGACGCTGATGGCGCCGATGCCCTGGATGCCCATGTCGGCGAGCAGCCACGCCGGACGATTGTTGGAGTGGATGGCGACGCGGTCGCCGGGCTCGACCCCGAGGGCGCGCAGACCCATGCCGATGGCGGCGGCGCGCTCGGCATACTCCTGCCAGGTGTAGGACCGCCACCGGCCGAGGTGCTTCTTGCGGAGCGCGGTGCGCTGCGGGGTGGCGGTTGCCCGGCGAAGCAGGTGCGCGGGCAAGGTGTCGCCGGCGGGAGCGGCGCTCGAGGACGGCGACGGGGCGGTATCGACGACGGTCATTCGCTTCCTCCCAGGTACGCCTCGACGACGCGGGGATCGGACTGGACCTCGGCCGGCGCGCCGATGGCGAGGGGCTGGCCGAAGTCGAGGGCCATCACCCGGTCGGCGATGTCCATCACCAGGTGCATGTCGTGCTCGACGAGGATCATCGAGATGCCGAGACGGCGGCGGATCTCGAGGATGTAGCGGGCCATGTCCTCGGTCTCCTCGAGGTTCATGCCCGCCACCGGTTCGTCGAGCAGCAGGAGCTTGGGCTCCATCGCGAGCGCCCGGCCCAGCTCGATGCGCTTCTGCACGCCGTAGGGCAGCAGCCCCGCGGGTGACTTGCGGTAGGGCGTGAGCTCGAGGAAGTCGATGATCTCCTCGACCGCCTCGCGATGGCGGAGCTCTTCGGGCTTGGCCCGGCCCCACCACACGGCACCGGCGAGGAACCCGCTCTTCATGAGGTGGTGGCGGCCGAGCAGCAGGTTGTCGACGACGTCGAGGTGGACGAACAAGCCGAGGTTCTGGAACGTGCGGCCGATGCCGAGCTGCGCGGTGCGGTGCGGCTTCTGGCCCACCAGCTCGGTGCCGTCGAGGAGCACGCTGCCGTGCTGGGGCCGGTAGACCGCGGAGAGCACGTTGAAGATCGAGGTCTTGCCCGCGCCGTTCGGGCCGATGATGGCGAAGAGCTCGCCGTGGCGGACGTCGAAGCTCACCTCGGCGAGGGCGGTGACGCCTCCGAAGCGGAGCGTGAGGTCGCGCACGCGGAGCAGCTCGCCACCCGCGGGTCCGGGTGCGTCGGCGCGCTCGGCGAGGTCGGCGTCGGGGGTCACGATCCCCATGTCTTCCTCCGGCGGTAGGTCTTCACGTCGCGGAACGAGCGCCGGCCCGCCTCGCCCATGCCGAGGTAGAACTCGCGGATGTCCTTGTCCTCGAGGAGGGCCTCGCCGGGACCGTCCTTCACGATGCGCCCGTGCTCGAGGACATAGCCGTGATCGGCGATCTTCAGCGCCATCGTCGCGTTCTGCTCGACGAGCAGGACGCTCGTGCCCTGCTCGTTGACCTGAACCACGATGTCGCGGATCTGGTCGACGATGCGGGGAGCGAGGCCGAGTGACGGCTCGTCGAGCAGGAGCAGTTTCGGCGAGGCCATGAGCGCCCGGCCGATGGCGAGCATCTGCTGTTCGCCGCCCGAGAGGTAGCCGGCGGTGGACCGCAGGCGGGCCGACAGGACGGGGAACAGGTCGAGCACCCGGCGGTAGTTGTCGTCGAAGGTGCTGCTCGGTGCGGCCATCGCGCCGGCACGCAGGTTCTCCTCGACGGTGAGCTCGGCGAAGATGCGCCGGCCCTCCATCACCTGCGCGAGCCCCGACTTCACGCGCACCGCGGGGTCGGCCCGGGTGATGTCGTCGCCGAAGAGCTCGACCGCGCCCTTGGTGATGCGGCCGCGGTGCACGTCGAGCAGGCCGGTGACGGCCCGTAGGAGCGTGGTCTTGCCGGCGCCGTTCGCGCCGAGGAGGGCGACGATCTGGCCCTCGGGCACCGCGATGCTGATGCCGCGCAGCACGAGGACCACCTCGTTGTA
Organism: uncultured Iamiaceae bacterium; assembly: GCA_964488835.1. Taxonomy (GTDB): domain Bacteria; phylum Actinomycetota; class Acidimicrobiia; order Acidimicrobiales; family SKKL01; genus SKKL01. The sequence goes on from CAZAVX010000085.1 coordinate 10,386, forward strand.
GACCACCTCGAGGTTGCTGACGCCGAGCGCCGTGCCCGCATGGGTCACGGTCTGGTCTGCCATGTCGCCCGCGTCCTCCTTCGTCTGCACCGCACTGCTGTTTGCGCCCACCGCTGGCTGCCCATTGCTGTTCGGGCCGCTGTGACCCAGGTCACCCTATGGGAAAAGAGGATACTCATCAAGGGGCCATCGGCCAGCGTGAGGACGCTACCGCATCCTCCCCGGTCGATGTGACAGTGGACACGTCGTACCGCCAGGCGGACCGACACGTGGCGGTCGTCGAGGGACGGCCGGACGCGCGACGACCACCGGCCCACCGACGCGAGGGCATCGGTCGACCGGTGGCCGTCTGGTGCGCTACCCCCCCAGGAACGCGGCGCGCCGCGCCAAGCGCTCGGCCAGATCCTTGTACTCGGGATCCTGGTCGAACAGGGGCGCGAACTTCTCCATCGCCTTCTCCCGCTTGTGCGGGATGTACTCGCTCGGCCAGAGGCCGTCGTGTGGGCGGTACTCCTTCAACACGTTGCGGGCGACGGTGACCTTGTGCACCTCGTCGACCCCGTCCATCACCGACATGGTGGGCACGGAGTTCCACTGCGCCTGCAGCGGGGTGAGGTTCGTGACACCGAGCGACCCGAGGATGTGGATCGCCCGGTAGGTGACCTCGCGCAACACCTTCGCCGCGGTGACCTTGGTGGCTGCGATCTGGGTGCGGGCCTCGCGGGTGGAGGAGTTGTCGATGGTCCAGGCCGTCTCGAGGATGAGGAGGCGCAGCATGCGGATCTCGGCGTAGGAGTCGGCGATCGCCTCCTGCACCATCTGGTGGTCACCGATGATCTTGCCGTGCGACTCGCGGCTGAGCGCCCGCTCGCACATCATGTCGAAGGCCCGGTGGCATTGGGCGATGGCCCGCATCGCGTGGTGGATGCGACCGCCGCCGAGACGCCGCTGGGCGAGCACCTTCGCCGAGTTCTCCGGGCCGAGGAGGTGGTCGAGGGGCACCCGCACGTCGGTGTAGCGGATGTGGCTGTGGGCGATCGGGCTGTTCGGCATGATCTCCACGCCCGGCGTGTCGCGGGGGACGATGAAGATGCCGTTCTTGCACATGACGAACAGCAGGTCGGCGAACGCCCCCGCGCTGGTGAACCACTTCTCGCCGTTGATGACCCACTCGTCGCCGTCGCGCACGGCCTCGGTGACGAACAGGTCCGGGTCCGAGCCGCCCTGGGGCTCGGTCATCGAGTAGGCCGAGCGGAGCTCCTGGTTCATGAGCGGGTAGAGCCACCGCTCCTTCTGCTCGTCGGTGCCGTAGGCGGCGAGGATCTCCATGTTCCCCGTGTCGGGGGCGGCGGTGCCGAAGATCGACGGGGCCGAGGAGTAGCGGCCGAGGATCTCGTTGAGGAGGGCGAGCTTCACCTGGCCGAACCCGGGGCCGCCGAGGTCCTCGTCGAGGAACAGCGCCCAGAGGCCCTGGTCCTTCACCTGCTGCTTGAGCGGGTCGACGAGCGCCTTCAGCTTGGGGTCACGCGACCGGGCGGCGCCAGGGAAGACGAGGTCGAGCGGCTCGATCTCGTTCTTGCAGAAGTCGGACACCCAGTCGAGCTTCTCCTGGAACTCCGGATCGGTGGAGAAGTCCCATGCCATGCGTCGTCGCTCCCCTCCGGGCCGTCCCCCGACGGCCCGTGCTCGTCCCGTTGCGCTCCCCCCGAGCGATTCGTACAAGTGCACCATAGGTGAATGCGAGCGCACGGTGCAAGGGGTGACGTGGCATGATCGGGGGATGCGCGAGCGGATCATCACGGCGGCCGAACAACTCTTCGCCACCCACGGCGTCGCCGCGGTGAGCCTCCGCGAGATCAACCGGGCGGCCGGGGCCAAGAGCGCCTCCGCGGTCCAGTACCACTTCCAGGACCGCAAGGGCGTGCTGCGGGCGGTGCTCGCCAAGCACCGGCCCGACATCGAGGCCCGGCGCCACGCGGTGCTCGACCACTGCGAGGCCACGGGCACCACCGAGCTGCGCGAGTTCGCCGCCGCGCTCGTCCGCCCACTCGCCGCGAAGCTCTCCGATCCCGACGGCGGGCCGCAGTACCTCCAGATCAACGCCGAGCTCGCCAACGCCCCCCGCCCGCTCGTCGACCCGAACGCCTCGAACCCCCAGGACTCGATCCAGCGGTGGCGGGCCCTCGTCGAGCCGCTGCTCGACCCCGACTCGGTGCGGCTGCACCGGCGGTTCACCGCCATCCGCTTCAGCGCCGCCGAGCTCGGCCGCCGGGCCGCTACGGCCCCCCACACCGACGACCGGCTCTTCGTCGAGCACCTCGTCGACCTCACCACCGCCCTGCTCGCCGCGCCGGTCTCGCCCGACACCCTCCGCCTCGCCGCCGACCGCGATGCCGCGGTGGAGCAGCGCTCCCGCACCCGCTCCCGCCGCTCCCGTCCGTAGGGCCCCGTCCCCCCCCGCCGCCCTCGTGCCCGCCGAGGTGTCCGGGCGCCCGCACGCATCTGGGGCGAGTTTCGTTCGCTCAGCGAGCGGAACTCGGACCAGACCGGCTCGGGCCGCCGATCCCGGCTGCATGGGCGGAGTTTCGTCCTACAGCGGGACCGAACTCCGCCCATGCGGGCAGGAGGATGCGGGGTCAGGCGACGAGGACCCGGCCGGGGTCGCGGGGCGGCCTGTGGACCCGTCCCGTGCGCCAGATCGCCCGGAGCGCGACGAGCGTGAGCCCCCAGGTCGTGACGAGGAGGATCGTGACGACCACGAACGACAGGCGGGGCTCGAACCAGTTCGGGGGCCCGAGCGTCGGGGACGGGTGTGCATCCATCGTGCGACCCGCGGCGTTGGTGTAGTGGCACTCGTTCGCCTCCGCCCAGCCGCCCCGGACCACACGAGCCCGATAGCCGGGGATCTCCTGGCACTCGAGGCGTGCGCCCCAACTCGTCCAGCTGTGCGCCGCCACGAGCAATCCGGTGGCCAGCAGCGCCGCCACGACCACCGCGGCGCTTCCGACCAGACGCCAGGCGACCACGTCCCACCGCACGGGATGTCGGTCGGGCGCGTCGGGAACGGTCACCGCCATGGCGTCAGCCTAGGACCGCCGGTCCGAGGTGTCCGGGCGCCCGCACGAGTCTGGGGCGAGTTTCGTTCGCTCAGCGAGCGGAACTCGGACCAGAACGGCCCCGGGTCAGGCGACGATGGCGTCGATCTCGGCGAGGATCTCGGGGGTGAGGGCGTCG
>CAZAVX010000086.1:0-13263 GCA_964488835.1 uncultured Iamiaceae bacterium
TGGTGACGTCGTGGGTGGCGAACTTGGTCTCGGGGATGAGGTTGCCCCAGCCGAGCGTCTCGGCGAGCCGGGACGCGGCCACCGCGTTCTTCGCCGGTGCCATGGTGGCGTCGGGCTTGAAATAGCCGGCGGTCTCGCCGCCCGACATCGCGTATTTCTCGCCGTAGTCGACCTTGAAAACCTCGTTCGCCGAGTCCTGTCCGATGCTCTGCGGCGTACCGTTCAGATGCTTGTCGGAGTACGACTTCGGCGACTTCTTTTTCTTCTTCCGCCCGAACAGCCCCATTTCCATCCCTTCGTCGACGTGCCGACGACCATAACGGGTTTGCGTGACCGACTTCACTGGGTCCTTCGGACCACTCCGTCGTGCGGTCGGGTGACGGCGTGTGCCGGTGTGCGACGATGAGGCGTGGCCGAAGTCGACCTTGCCGCGAGCGACGATCCTTCCGCGACCTACCTCGTCGAGCGTCTCCACCTCGTCGCCGATCGGTTGGCGGCGGTGGTCGCCCACGGCGTCGACACCGACGGGCCCGACCTCGATCCCTACGCGGCGCGCCTCGCCGAGCTCGACGCGCAGGCCGAGGCGATCGAGGACGAGCAGCCCATCGCGGCGCGCACCGTCGCGCGGAGCTTCGGCCTGAGTCCCGCCGAGCTCGACATCCTGCTGCTCTCGGCGCTCGTCGACCTCGATCCCGAGGCGCGCGAGCGGTGTCGCGAGTACCCCGGCTCGGGTGGCGCACCTCGCCCCACCATCGGCCTCGCGCTCGCCATCACCGACACTCCGCTCCACCACGTCGCCGCGATGCGCCGCTTCGGCGAGCTGTCGCTCCTCGTGCGCCACCACCTCGTGGCCGTCGAGGGGTTCGACCTGCCGCTCCTCGCGCGGCCGTACTCGGCGCCCGACCGGGTGGTGCGCGCGCTGTGGGGCGCCATACAGGTCGATCCGCTGCTGCGCAACCTCGTCACCCCGCTGGTCGGCATCCCCTCCCCGCAGGCCGAGTCGGTCGCACGCGCGATCAAGGCCGGCGTGCGCAGCGTCTATGTGCGTGACCGACCGGCCGCCTCCGGCCTGGCGTTCGCCGCGGCGGTCGTCGAGGCCCTCGAGGTGTCGGCCGTCGCCTTCGACCTGCGGCGCAGCGGTGCCGAGCACTCGCCATACGGCGTGGCGGCCGCGGCGGCCCGGGAGGGCGGTCTGCGCGACTCGCTCGTGGTCATCGGCCCGATCGACCGACTCACCTCCGCTGATCTCGAGTCGTTGGGGCCGCTGCTCGAAGCGCCGTGGCCGGTCATCATGTACGGACCCGACGCGTGGGAGCCGGCGTGGAGTCGGTACGTCCCGCTCACCGTCGACGCCCCGAAGGTGGAACAAGCCGCGGTCACCGAGCTGTGGTCCGCCACGCTCGAGCGCCACGACACCGAGTTGGGAGCCGACGCCGAGGAGGTCATCTCGGTGCTGCGGCTCACCCCCGACCAGACCGTGCGGGCCGCGGTGTCCGCGGCGCTCGTCGCGTCCGCCGACGAGGGGCCGGTCACCGCCGAGCACGTCCGCATCGCCGCGCGCAGCCAGAGCGCCGGCCGGCTCGAGTCCCTCGCCGAGCGCATCGAGCCCCGCACCACCTTCGCCGACCTCGTGCTCCCGCCCCGCCTGCTCGACCAGGTCGCCCAGGTCGCGGCCCGTCGCCGTCACCGCGACCGCGTGCTCGACGAGTGGAAGATGGGCGGCCCGGGGTCGCGCGGTCGCGGCATCACCGCCCTCTTCGCCGGCGATTCCGGCACGGGAAAGACGCTGTCGGCGGAGGCGATCGCCGGCGAGCTCGGCGTCGATCTCTACGTCATCGATCTCTCGACGGTCGTCGACAAGTACATCGGCGAAACCGAGAAAAACCTCGGTCGAGTATTCGACGAGGCCGAGGGCATCAACGGCGTGCTGTTCTTCGACGAAGCCGACGCGATCTTCGGCAAGCGCACCGAGACGAGCGACGCCCGCGACCGCTACGCGAACGTCGAGGTCGCCTATCTCCTGCAGCGCATGGAGCGCTTCGACGGCGTGGCCATCCTCGCCACCAACCTGCGGTCGAACATCGACGAGGCGTTCACACGGCGCCTCGACGTCATCGTCCATTTCGTCCTGCCCGACCTCGAGCACCGCACCCTGCTCTGGGAGCGGCACCTCCCCGACTCCCTCCCGAAGGCCGACGACATCGATCTCGGGTTCCTCGCCTCGCGGTTCGAGATCGCCGGCGGCGTGATCCGCAACGTCGCACTCACGGCCGCGTACCGGGCGGCCGAGCGGGGCGAGAAGGTGTCGATGGCCCACCTCATCCGGGCGATGAGCGCCGAGTACACGAAGATGGGCAGACTGTTCGACAGCTCGTCGCTGGGGGAGTGGGCCGCCGCCCTCGAGGATCCCGGCGCGCTAGCGTAAGAGTTTTCACGACGAGGGGGTCGTGCCGGCCCCCACATCCAGGGGTGGTCCCCGGTGACCAATCAGCTCGATCCGTCGGGCCCGGCGGAGGCCCGCTACAACCTCGCCGACTCCCAGTGGGTCCGGCTCCCGCGCCAGGCGCGCAGCGAGCGCACCCTCAACCGCTTCCTCGACGCCACCGCCGAGCTGCTCGCCGACCGCCCCTTCTCGGAGATCTCCGTCAACGACATCGTCGAGCGGGCGAACCGCACGGTCGGGTCCTTCTACGCCCGCTTCGACGACAAGTCCGGCGTGCTGCGGGTGCTCGTCGAGCAGCGGGCCGCGCAGCTCCGCCAGGAGGCGATCGACTACTGGGCGCTCGACCGCTGGACCGACCGCTGCATCGGCGACATCGTGTCGCTCGCGGTCGACGCCGTGATGAACGCGTACCGCAACGCCGCGCCGGTGTTCCACGCCGCTGCGATCGAGGCGCCGAACGACGCGGTGTTCCGCGACCTGCGCCGCTCGGTGTGGGACGCGGCGGCCGAGAGCTTCGGGCGTCTCGTCGCCGACCACGCCGACGAGGTCAGCCATCCCCACCCCGAACGGGCGGGGCAGGTGGCGATGACCTCGCTCATCGCCATCACCGACCTGCGGCTCATCTACGGCGCGGAGGTGCGTCCCCTCGTCCACGCCGACGACGAGGAGCTCGCCGCCGACCTCGCCGCCATGGTGATGTCGATCATCGATCCGGTGCCGGCGGGGCCCCGGCCGATCGTTCCGCCTCGGCCCTAGTCACCAACCACGCCCCCGCGAGCACGGCGAGGATGCCGACGCGGGCCGGTGGGGGCACGCGCTCGTCGAGGACCAGCGCGCCGAGGGCGATCGAGACGATCGGCATGAGGTAGGTGGTGATCGACGCCCGGGTCGCGCCGACCCGCCCGGCGAGTGTGCCCATGGCGAGGAAGGCGAGCCCCGTGCCGAAGAACCCGAGCACGACGACCGACACGACGGCGACCCCGTCGAGCTCGGCGTCGGCAACGCCGGCGAGCCCGCCGGGCGCGGTGAGCACGGTGGCGACGACGAGTACGCGGAGCATCACCCGCAGGGTGCCGTAGCGCTGCTGGAGCGGCACCGCGAGGTTGACCGACACGGCGTAGCAGCCCACCGCGCCCATCACCATCAGCACGCCGAGGGCCGTCGAGGAGCCCTCGCCGAGCGACTCCCATCCGATCGCGACGATGCCGACCATGCCGAGGAGGAGGCCGACCGCCTGCCACGGGCCGGGAAGGCGCCGGGCGAGGATCGTCGAGACGATCGCCGTGAAGATCGGCATCGCCGCGTTGAGCATCCCGGCCATCGAGCTCGCGATCCACTGCTGGGCGAGCGGGAAGAGGGTGAACGGGACCGCGACCCAGATGAGGCCGAGGAGGGCGAGGCGGGGCCAGTCGCCGGGGCTCACCTCACGGCGGGCGGCGGGCACGAGGGCGAGGGCCAGGGCACCGAGGCTCACCCGGAGGAACGTGACGAGCCCCGGGCTGAACGCGTCGAGCGCGAGGTCGATGAAGAAGAACGACGAGCCCCAGATGAGGGTGCAGGTCGCGAGGAGCCCCCAGTCGAGGGTCGTGAACGCTCCCTGGTTGGTGCCGTGGGCGGTGCGGGGGAGCCGGTCGTGGGTGGGCCGGGCGCTCAACTCGACCGGTCTGCCAGCTGGACGGCGACCTGGGCCGCGACGGCCGCGTTCTGCTCGGCGAGCGCGATGTTGGCGGGGATCGAGCGCCCGTCGGTGGCGCGGGCGATGTGGTCGAGCACGAAGGGGGTGACGGCCGGGCCCTCGATGCCGGCCTCGGCCGCGTCGGCGAGTGCCTCGGCGGTGGCGAGCTCGAGCACCTCGCGGCGCAGCGCGTGGTCGGCGGGGACCGGCACGGTGAGCAGCACCCCCGTGGTCTGCTCGAGGGCGCGGGCAGCCCGCACGATGGCGGCGACCTCCTCGGCGGACTCGACACGGTGGGGCACCGGCAGGCCGCTCGTCACGGTGGTGAACGCGGGGAACTCGTCGCACCGCCACCCGAGCACCGGGACCCCGGTGGCCTCGAGGTGTTCGAGGGTGCGCGGCAGGTCGAGGAAGGCCTTGGCCCCGGAGCACACGGTGACGACCGGCAGCCGGTGGAGGGCGTCGAGGTCGGCGCTGATGTCGCCGGACTCGTGGGCGTCGCGGTGCACGCCGCCGATGCCACCGGTGGCGAACACCTCGATGCCGACGCGGGCAGCCAGGGTGAGCGAGCCCGACACGGTGGTGGCGCCGAACTCCCAGCCCTGCGCGACGGCGACGGGCAGGTCGCGGGAGGCGGCCTTGCGCGCCGGTCCGAGCACCCGCTCGTGCTCGGAGGGGTCGACCCCCACCCGGGCGACGCCGTCGAGCACCGCCGTCAGCGCGGGCACCGCGCCCGCCCCGCGGACCGCCGCGAGGCAGCGATCGAGCGCCTCGGCGTTGTGGGGGCTCGGCAGGCCGAGGTGCGAGAAGATCGTCGACTCGAGGGCGACGACCGGGCGGCCGTCGGCGAGCGCGTCGGCGACCTCGTCGTGCAGGCGGGGAGCGGTCATGGTGTGGAGCCTCCCACGGCGGCCCCGGCACGATCGAGTACGAGGGCGGCCGATCGGTGTCCGTCGATGGTGGCGTCGGCCGGCGCTGCGCCGGCGACGGTGGCGACGAGCCAGCCGGCGGCGAACGCGTCGCCCGCGCCGGTGGTGTCGACGACCCGCGTCACGGGCGGGACGGGGACCTCGGTGGTCGTTCCGTCGGCCCCGACGACGAGGGTGCGCTCCCCGCCCTGGCGGACGATGGTGGTGACCGCACCCGGCGCGGGCGCGCCCTCGCCGAGGCCGAGCGCGAGTGCCTCGTCGCGGTTGGCGAGCACCGCAGTGGGGTGCAGCGACTCGAGCAGGTCGGTGAACCGCCCGACGCCGAAGCGGGCGATCAGGGAGGTGGAGGAGCAGTCGACGGTGACGACGAGGTCGCGTGCGTGGGCCAGCTCGACGAGGTGCGTCGCGGTGGTCGCCATCGGCTCCTCGTCGAAGCAGTACGCGGGCACGTGCAGTGCCCTGGCGCCGTCGAGCCAGCGCGGGTCGGCATCGCGCAGGTCGCTCGACGCGCCCCGGTCGGTGAAGAAGCTGCGTTCGCCGTCGACGCCGACGATGGCGACGAGCGTGCCGGTGCGTCCGCCGCGGCGACCGGCGACCTCGACCCCCTCGCGCTCGAGCGAGGCGACGAGTCGGTCGCCGACGTCGTCGGTGCCGACGTTCCCGACATAGCGGGAGCGACCACCGCACACCACCACCATCGCGGCGACGTTGGCCGCCGATCCGCCCCGGGTACGCACGATGCGCGAGGTGGTGTCGGTGTCGGGCTGGAACCCCTCTTCGGCCCAGACGACGATGTCTTCGATGAGGTCACCGACGGTGACGATCACGGCGCACCCCAGCAGTCGTGGATGCGCAGGCCGACCTCGGCGAGCAGGCGGGTGACGAGGGCGAGCGGCAGCCCGACCACGTTGGAGTACTCCCCCTCGAGGTGGGTGACGAACGCCGCGGCCCGTCCCTGGATGGCATAGGCACCGGCGGCGTCGGCGGCCTCGCCGGTGGCGACATAGGCGCGGATCTCGGCGGGGTCGAGCTCGCGGAAGCGGACGCGGGTGGTGGCGGTGTCGGCAGCGTGTCGTTCGGCGGTGCCGACCCACACGCCCGTGTGCACCTCGTGGGCGGTGCCCGAGAGCCTGCCGAGCATCGCCGCCGCGTCGTCGGGGCCTGCGGGCTTCCCGAGCAGGATGCCGTCGACGCTCACCACGGTGTCAGCGGCGAGCACGATGCTGCCGTCCGCCCGGTGGCGGGGCGCGACCTCCTCGGCCTTCCGGGTGGCGAGCAGGCGGGCGACGGTCGCCGCGTCGAGGTCGGACGGCGCCGACTCGTCGACGGTCGCCGCGTCGACGAGCGGGTCGAGGCCGATCTGTCGCAACAGGTCGAGACGGCGCGGCGACGCCGAGGCGAGCACGAGGCGAGGGGGGTGGGCAGCACTCGGACCGGTCATCGGAGGGCGCTCTCGTGCCGGGTGGCGGGCTCCACCTCGCAGATGATCTCGAACGTGTTCGCCATGGCGAGCCAAGGCTACCGACGGGCGGCGCCACCCGATCCCGACGTGGTAGGGAATCGGGCGTGGAACCGACCGCGGAGCTGCTGGCGCTCGAACAGGCAGGGTGGGACGCCCTGGTCGCAGGCACCGGCCGCGCCCACTACCGCGAGCTCCTCGCCGACGACGCGCTCGTCGTCGGGCTCGGCGGCGCGGTCGCCGTCGGCGAGGCGGCCCTCGACGCCCTGAGCGGACAGACCTGGGCGTGGGTGCGCCTCCGGGCGCCGCGGGTCGTGCAGGTCGGGCCCGACGTCGCGGTGCTCGTCACCCGGGTCATCGCCCGCCGCGACTTCGACGTCGAGTACCAGGCGCAGGTCGCGAGCACCTACCGGCGACGTGTCGACGGAGGCTGGGAGCTCGTCGTCGTGCTGCACACCCCGGTCTGACCGGTCAGCCCCGGAGGTGGGCGAGGAACCAGGCACGGGCGAGCTGCGCGGCGGTGTCGAGCGTGCCGGGCTCCTCGAAGAGGTGGCCGGCCCCCGGCACCACCTCGATCTGGTGCAGGCAGCGCAGGGCCGACGCCGCCCGTCGGTTCAGCTCGAGCACCTCGCGGTCGTTGCCACCCACGACGAGCAGCGTCGGGGCCCGCACGGCCTGGAGGTGGTGGCCTGCGAGGTCGGGCCGTCCGCCGCGCGACACGATCGCCCGCACGTCGGAACCGGGCCGGGCCGCGGCGACGAGCGCGGCCGCGGCGCCCGTGCTCGCCCCGAAGTAGCCGACGGGGAGCGGCTCGGGGAGCGTGCGGTCGAGCCAACCGTGGGCACCGGCGAGTCGGGCGGCGAGCAGCTCGATGTCGAAGACGTTGCGACGGTCGCCGGCCTCGGAATCGGTGAGCAGGTCGAAGAGCAGGGTGCCGAGCCCGGCACGCCGGAGGATCGACGCGACGTGGAGGTTCCGCGGGCTGAGTCGACTGCTGCCGCTCCCGTGTGCGAACACGACGACGCCGACCGCGCCCTCGGGCACCTCGAGGCGGCCGTCGAGCCGGACCGCACCGAGGTCGATCGCGACATCCCGGTCGATCGGTGGGGTCGCGGCGCGCCGGAGGACGTCCGGTCGGTCGTCGGGTCGGTGGAACCGCCGGAGGCACGCCACCACCTCGTCGTCGGTCGTCGGGTCGAAGTTCTCGTACCAGCGTCCGACGGCGACGAACGGCTCGGGCGTGTCGAGCGCGATCAGCTCGTCGGCCTCACCCTCGAACTCGGCGGTCCACCCCCGCGGGGCGACCGGCACGGCGAGCACGACCCGATCGGCGCCCGCGGCCCGTGCCACGCGGCAGCCGGCCCGCGCCGTCGACCCGGTGGCGAGCCCGTCGTCGACGATCAGGGCGATCCGTCCGGCGAGATCGATGCGCGGGTGCTCGCCGCGCCAGGCACGCACGCGGCGCTCGAGCTCGTCCCACTCCCGGCGCTCGACACCGGCCCACTCGTCGGCGGTGATGTGGGCGTGTCGGATCACCGCCTCGTTCATGACCCGGACGCCGCCCTCGCCGATGGCGCCCATCGCGAGCTCGGGCTGGTGGGGCACGCCGAGCTTGCGGACGATCAAGAGGTCGAGGGGCGCGCCGAGGTGTTCGGCCACCTCGGCCGCCACGATCACCCCTCCGCGCGGCAGCCCCACCACGACCGTGGCGGGGCTGCGGAGATGGTCGAGACGGGCGGCGAGCTGTCGGCCGGCGTCGGCTCGATCGGCGAATCGCACGTCTCACCTCCAACGGGTCGCTTCCGGCGGGACCACCCGTGGTTCAGTGAACACCTTCGCCCCTCCCGTGGCCAGGGTCGAAGGTCGTTCCGTGTGCGGCCCGCCGGTCCCTCGGGGGTGGGTCCGGCCGGTCGTCAGGTGTCAGGTGAGGATGATGATGAGGATGATGACGAGCAGCAGGGTGCCGAGTCCGATGTACACGGGAGTTCTCCTGGATGTGGGGGCTGGGGGGTTGGGGTCGGCGGTTCCACTACCCCCACTCCTCGAGGTCCAACCGTCGCGGGTGGCCCACAAGTAGCGTCGCGGGCACCGCGTGGGCACCGTCCGGGGGCCCCGACTGGCGAGGAGGTCCCATGCCCCATCCCGCCGATCTGCGACTCGATGCGCCACTCGAGGTGGCCAACTGGCGTCCGCTCGTCCATTGGCTCCTCGCCCTGCCGCACCTGCTCATCGCGGGAGTGCTCGGTCAGGTGGCGGGTGTCGTCGCGTTCGTCTCGTGGTTCATCATCGTGTTCACCGGCAAGCTGCCGGCTGGCATCGCCGACTTCCAGAGCCTCGCCATCCGCTACCAGGCTCGGGCGTACAGCTACGCGGCGTTCCTGCGCGAGAGCTACCCGGCGTTCGAGTTCGAGGTGTCCCAGACCGATCCCGGCACCGACCCGCTCGTCGTCGACATCACCGCCGAGCTCGAGGATCGCAACCGCCTCACGGTCGGCCTGCGGTTCCTCTGGATCATCCCGATCGCGATCTACCTCTGGATTCTCGCCCTCGTCGCCTGGTTCGCGATGGTGGCGGCGTTCTTCGTCGTGCTCTTCACCGGGCGGTGGCCCGAGGGGCTGCGCGACTTCGTCCTCGGCGTGGCGCGGGTCAGCATCCGCGTGAGCGCGTACAGCTACCTGCTCACCGACGAGTACCCGCCCTTCGCCCTCGACTGAGCGCCCTCAGCCCAAGTCGGCGGCCAGGCGTTCGCGCAGCTCGCGCTTGAGGAACTTGCCGTTCGCGTTGCGGGGCAACGGCTCGTCGAGGAACCAGACGTGCCGCGGGTGCTTGTGGTTGGCGAGTCGGTCGCGAAGCTGGTCGCGCAGCGCGTCGGCGGTGAGCGCGGCGCCCTCCCGGAGCACCACCGCGGCGGCGACCTCCTCACCGAGGCGCTCGTCGGGCACGCCGAACACCGCGACCTCGGCCACCTCGTCGAGCTCGTAGATCGCCGCCTCGACCTCCGAGCAGTACACGTTCTCGCCACCGCGGAGCACCATGTCCTTCGCCCGGTCGACGATGTAGACGAACCCGTCCTCGTCGAGGCGGGCGATGTCGCCGGTGTCGAACCAGCCGTCCTGGATCGCCTCGGCCGTGGCCTCCGGCTTGTTGAGGTACCCCTTGATGACGATGGGGCCGCGCACGAGCAGGCGGCCGGCGTCGCCGAGGGGCAGCTCGTTGCCGGTCTCGTCGACGATCTTCGCGTCGACGGTGGGCACGATCGGCCCCGCCGAGTCGGGCTTGGCGAGGTAGGTGCCGCCGGCGTTGCCGGTGAGGATGCCGCAGGTCTCGGTGAGCCCGTACCCGGTGGAGGGCGCACCCTTCTTCAGGGCGGTGTCGATCTTCCCCACCAGGTCGGGCGGCACCGGGGCGCCACCGCCACCCATCGCGGCGAGCGACGAGGTGTCGCGCTTCTCCCAGTCGGGGTGGGTGAGCAGCTCGCGGCTCATCGTCGGCACGCCGCTGAAGTTGGTGACCCGCTCGCGCTCGATGAGCTCGAGGGCGCGACCCGGGTCCCACTTGTAGGTGAGCACGATGGTGCCGCCGCCGATGGTGGCGGGGTGCAGCAGACAGTTGTTCGCCGTGACGTGGAACAGGGGAGTGGGCGCCATGATCACCGGCGGGGATGCGGGTGCTGCCGCGGCCGGAGCTTCCGCTGCCTCACCGGTGGCCTCTGCGGCCTTGGCGGCCGCCAGACCGCCGACCTGGCCCATGAAGATGATGTGCAGCAGGTTGTGCACGCATCCCCGGTGGGTGAGCTGGGCCCCCTTCGGGAAGCCGGTGGTGCCCGAGGTGTAGAAGATCGTCGCGTCGTCGTCGGGGTGGATCTCCGCGGGTGGCAGGCCTTCGGGTGCCTCGTCGGGCTTCACGACGTCGTCCCACCGGTCGGCGTGGTCGGGGAGCGGGCCCTCGTAGCGGGTGGTGATGAGGTGGAGCGGCGCGTTCGATCGCAGCTCGTCGAGGAGGGGCAGCACCCGCTCGACCCGCTCGCCGTCGGCGATCAGCACTTTGGGGCGGGAGTCGTCGAGGCCGTAGCGCATCTCGGGGCCGGTCCACCACGCGTTCATGCCCACTGCGGCCGCGCCGAGCGACAGGGTCGCCCAGTAGCTGATGACCCACTCGGGGTAGTTGCGCATGGCGATGGCGACCCGGTCGCCCGAACCCACGCCGTGGAGGTCGCGGAGGTGGTGGGCGAGCGAGCGGACGCGGGCGTCGATCTCGCCGTAGGTGTAGCGCTCGTCCTCGTAGACGATGTAGGTGCGGTCGGCGTACCCGGACGCCATCTCCCACACGAAGCGCATCGACGGCGGCGCCGAGGCGAACACCCGCATGGGGATGCCCAGCACCTCGGTCTCGGTCATCTCGAACATGGACCCCGGGGCGAGCAGCTCGTCCCAGGCGGCGGCAAAGGTGTCGGTCACGCCGCCAGTGTGACGCACGACACCGTTCGGTGCATGGCGGCGCACCGTTCCCTTGACAGCGACCCGTCGTGGACCCACGATCCAGCGATGCCCGAGCTCGTTCCTGCGCCCACGTCCATCGAGGTTCCTGGCGAACCGCCGAAGGAGATCCTCGAGTACGTCGGCCGGGTGAACACCTGCACCGACGACGTGAGCATCGCCGTCATGACGAGCGCCGCCGGGTGGGAGGAGCCGGGCCAGCGGCCCGAGTTCGACGAGTGGACCCTCGTGCTCGAGGGCTCGGTGCGGGTCGAGCACGAGGGCGGCGAGCTCGTCGTCGAGGCGGGTCAGGCGGTCCTCGCCCGGGCCGGCGAGTGGGTCCGCTACTCGACCCCCGGCCAGGGCGCCCGCTACGTGTCGGTCTGTCTCCCCGCCTTCTCCCCCGACACCGTCCACCGCGACGAATAGCCCCGCCCCCGCTCAAATTTCTTGGTGACGAACGTGGCCCTGTGAGCCACAGGGATCCCCAGGAATCGCGACGCGCGGTCGGGCCTCGGGTTCGTAGGCTCGTCGGCGATGATCCTGCCGAAGGAGCGCGATCCTCGCTTCGTCACGATCCGGCGCGGCGGCACGCTCACCGACGACCACCACCGGCTGCTCGCGCTGTGGGCGGCGGAGTGCGCCGAGCACGTGCTGCCGCTCTTCGAGGCCGAGTGCCCCGACGACGAGCGACCCCGAGCGGCCATCGAGGCGATCCGTGCCTGGGTGCGGGGCGAGATGCGGATGATGGACTCCCGCGCCGCCGGCGGTCACGCGATGGGGGCCGCGCGCGACCTCCGTGGCGCCGCCCGGTTCGCGGCGTATGCCGCGGGACAGGCGGCCTGTGTCGCTCATGTCGCCGCCCACGAACTCGGCGCCGCGGCCTACGCGATCAAGGCCGTTCGTGATGCCGCGGCATCGGGCGAGGCCGACGCCGCCGGTCGCGCCGAGTGCGCCTGGCAGCGGAGCCGGCTCCCCGCTGCGATCCGCGAGCTCGTCCTCGACGACCAGCGGCTCCGCAACCACCTCTGCTGGCACGTCTTCCACCCCTGACCCGCCCGCGACTCCCGCGTTCCGGTCTGCTCTCGTGACTCTCGGAGTCACAGGATCAGACCAGTCTGAGGAAGGCGACTCGGCACCCATGTCCGACATGCAGGTGGGGGGCAGGACGCGAACGGGGCCGACCCCTGGTGGGGCGGCCCCTCCGAGAGCGGATGACGTCAGGTGTGGTCGGCGAGCCAGGCGGCCGTCATCGTCGGGAACGAGCCGCGCATGGCCTCGATCAGATCGTGAGCGGTGACCGGCTGCTTCGTCCGCTTGGCGACGAGCGTGCTGATGACCTCGTCCACGTCGTCGGGCGCGAAGGTCCAGAGGTGAGTCGCGAAGTCGTCGGCGCTCATTGCCAGGAGGCCGAGATCGGCAGACTCGGTCTCGGCACGCAGCCGCTCGTCGTTGGAGACGACGATCGATGCTTCGCCGGCGAGGGCAGCGGCGATCACGTGCCGGTCCTTCGGGTTGATGACCTTGGGTGCGTCGTCGACCGAGTCGGGCTCGATGAGTTGATCGTCGAGTGCGTCGCGCATCTGGCCGACGCGACGATGCAGGCGGGCCCCGTCGAGGTGCGGGAAGTCCTCGACGAGGCTCCGCTCGGCCTCCGCGAGGGCCTCGGTCGACACGACCGGCTCGTACAGCCCGAGGTCGAACGCCGTAAGCAGGAAGTCGCAGGAGAGGATCGGGACGAGGACGTCGGCGTCGAGGGCCGCAACGAGTCGCGGCATCAGTCGTAGAGGCCCAGCTCCTCGGCCTCCCGAGTCATCGCGTCGAGCGCTGCTCGGCGCTTTGCCGCCGATGCCTCCCGGTAGGCGAGCACATCACCGAGGGTGAGGCGCCGGTGGGTGCCCACCATCCGGGCGGGCAACTTGCCGGCCTCGATGAGCCGCACGACGGTGGGCCTCGAAACGCCGAGGACCGCTGCGGCCTGTTCCGTCGTGAGATCCTCGGGAGAGCGGAGCACCAGAGCCCGTTCGCCGTCGGCTGCTGCTTCGAGGAACTCGGCCAGGGCCTCGAGCACCGGCGGGGGAAGGTCGAGCACAGTGCCGTCGTCGGTGGTGATGCGCGGATGGCTGCCGAGGGCGCGCAGCACCTCGCGTGCTTGGTCGCGGTCCTTCTCGGTGACTGCACTCATGGGGAGCAGTGTAGCGCCAAACGAAATATCCGAACAGCCTGAAGTGTCCGACGCTTCACTCGCCCTGGGACACGACTCGGGATCTATGGGCACGTTA
>CAZAVX010000087.1:0-12770 GCA_964488835.1 uncultured Iamiaceae bacterium
CGATCCCTTCGACGGCTCCTTCTTCGGTGCCCTCGACGGCGCCTTCGACGCGGACTCGGTCGCGGTCGAGCCGGCCGTGCGTGTGGCCTCGGCTCGCGCGGCGTCCTTCTTGGCCTTGGTCGACTTGCGACTCACCGGGCCGCGCACCGGTGTGCGCGGCACGAAGATCCACCCGACGTGCTCGACCGGCTTGCCGCCGTAGAGGCGCCCCTGGTCGAAGAGCCAGTCGTAGGTGCCGTGGAACTCCTGGAACGAGTCGTTCGAGAGCACGACCGCGTCGGCCTTGTCGGCGATCTGGAGCACGAACGCGTCGCCGCGGCCGACGGTGCCGGCGGGCGGCGTGACGATCTCTCCGGCGAGCACCGCCTCCTCGAACTTGGCGCGCTCCTTCTTGTCGATGCGATGCGCGAACGTCGCGTCGACGACGACGGTGACCTTGTCGTGGGGATGCTCGTCGAGGAAGGCGCGGACCGCCTCGTCGAGTTGCGCGAGGCTCGGCGCGCTGCGCCCCTCGGTCGCGATGTTGGAGCCGTCGACCACGACGTGGGTGGATGCCATCTCGACCACACAGTCAAGCAGGAACGGCGCGCGTTGCTGTGGACCCCGTGCGAGCTCGACCTGCCTAGGATCGCCCGAATGATCCGAGCCGTGCTCTTCGACTTCGGTGGCGTCATCCTCTCGAGCCCGTTCGACGCGTTCGCGACCTACGAGCGCGCGAACGATCTGCCGGAGGGACTCATCCGCCGACTCAACGCGACCAACCCCGACGACAACGCGTGGGCGAAGCTCGAGCGCAGCGAGGTCGATCTCGCGGGCTTCGCCGAGTTGTTCGAGGCCGAGGCGCGCGCAGCCGGACACGAGGTCGACGGTCGGGCGATCCTCGCCCTGCTCGGGGGCGCGGTGCGGCCGCGAATGGTCGAGGCGCTGCGGCGGTGCCGTGCGCAGCTCAAGACCGGCCTGCTGACGAACAACTTCGTCACCGCGGCGCCCTCCGAGGGCGCGCTCCCGCCCGATCCCACCGGCCGCCGCGAGCAGATCGCCGAGATCATGGAGCTGTTCGACGTGATCGTCGAGTCGAGCCGGGTCGGGGTGCGCAAGCCCGATCCGCGTTTCTACGAGATCGCGTGTGAGCTGCTCGGGATCGAGCCGCACGAGGCGGTGTTCCTCGACGACCTCGGCATCAACCTCAAGCCCGCCCGCGCCATGGGCATGACGACGATCAAGGTCGTCGACCCCGACGAGGCGATCGCCGAGCTCGAGCGCGTGGTGGGCTTCCCGCTGCGGGACTGACGTCCGCGCCGGCGAGGGCTCAGAGGTCGGCGAAGGCCTCGAGGAGGATGGCCTCCTGCTCGAGGTTGTGGATCGCCGAGGACCCCGTCGCCGGGCTTCCCGACTCGCGGCGGCTCACTCGTCGGATGCGGTGGGTGTCCTCGTGTGCCTCGTAGAGGCGTCCCTTCACGAAGTTCCACGCGCCCATGTTCTCGGGCTCCTCCTGGAGCCAGACGATCTCACGGGCGTGCGGGTAGCGGGCGAGCGCCTCCGCCACCTGCTCGCGCGGCCACGGGTAGAGCTGCTCGATCCGCACGATGGCGGCCGGGGCGCCGAACTCGTCGCGCCGGGCGATGGCGTCGTGGCTGACCTTGCCGCTCGCGAGGATGACCCGACGGACCGTCGAGGGATCGACCCGGTCGTCGTCGATGACCTCGCGGAAGTGTCCGCTCGTGAGCTCGTCGACGGGGCTGCGGGCCGACTTGGCGCGCAGCAGCGACTTCGGGGTGAACACGACGAGCGGCTTGCGGACCTCGCGCGCCACCTGGCGGCGCAGCAGGTGGAAGTACTGCGCCGACGTGGTGGCGTTCACGACCTGGATGTTGTCGTCGGCCGCGAGGATGAGGAACCGCTCGATGCGGGCCGACGAGTGCTCGGGGCCCTGACCCTCGTAGCCGTGGGGGAGGAGGAGCACCAGACCCGAGGTCTGGGCCCACTTGTCCTCGGCGGCGACGATGAACTGGTCGATGATGATCTGGGCGCCGTTCATGAAGTCGCCGAACTGCGCTTCCCAGCACACCAGGGGATCCTTGTTCGCCACCGAGTAGCCGTACTCGAACCCGAGCGCGGCGTACTCGCTGAGCAGCGAGTCGTAGATCCAGAGGCGGGTGCGCCCCTTCGCGAGCTGGGCGAGCGGCACCCACTCCTCGCCGGTGTGGTAGTCGACCAGGGTCGAGTGCCGCTGGGAGAAGGTGCCCCGGCGCGAATCCTGGCCGGTGAGGCGCACCGACGTGCCCTCGTGGAGCAACGACCCGAAGGCCATCGCCTCGGCGAGCGCCCAGTCGACCTCGCCATTGCGGAACATGGCGTCGCGCGTCTCGAACTGACGGGCGAGCTTGGGGTGGATGGTGAAGCCGTCGGGGACGTGGGACAGCGCGTCGTAGATCTCGTCGATGACCGCGCGCTCGACGCCGGTCTCGACCGGCGGCAACACACCGACGGGCTCGTTGCGCCGCAGCACCTCGGGCCCCGCGGGCGGCGGGGCGGTCTGGCGGGTCTCGTCGAGGGCTTCCTGGAGGCGGGACTGGTAGTCCTCGAGCGCCTGCTCGGCCTCTTCGATGGTGATGTCGCCGCGCTTGACGAGCGCCTCGGTGTAGAGCTTGCGCACGCTGCGCCGGGCGTCGATCTTGGCGTACATCTGCGGCTGCGTGTAGCTCGGGTCGTCGCCCTCGTTGTGACCGTGGCGGCGGTAGCACACCATGTCGATGACGACGTCCTTGTTGAACCGCTGGCGGTAGAGGAACGCCAGGCGGGCGACCCGCACGCAGGCCTCGGGATCGTCGCCGTTCACGTGGAAGATCGGCGCCTGGACCATCTTCGCCACGTCGGTGGGGTACTCCGACGACCGCGCCGAGTCGGGGGGCGTGGTGAACCCGAGCTGGTTGTTGATGATGACGTGGATCGTGCCGCCGACCCGGTAGCCCTTGATGAGCGAGAGGTTGAGGGTCTCGGCGACGACTCCCTGGCCGGCGAACGCCGCGTCGCCGTGGATGAGGATGGGGAGCACCGGGTAGCTGCCCTCGTCGTCGAGCTGGTCCATCTTCGCCCTGGCCATGCCGACGACGACGGGATCGACCGCCTCGAGGTGGGAGGGGTTCGCCGCGAGCTCGACGGGGATCTCGGCGCCGGTGCGGCTGACGAACTTGCCGGACTGACCGAGGTGGTACTTGACGTCGCCGGTGCCCTGGGTGGACTCGGGGTCGACGTTGCCCTCGAACTCCTTGAAGATCTGGTCGTAGGACTTGCCGACGATGTTCGTCAGGACGTTGAGCCGCCCGCGGTGGGCCATGCCGATGACCGCGGACGACATGTTCGCCTCGGCGGCCTCGGCGAGCACCGCGTCGAGCAGGGGGATCGTGCTCTCGGCACCCTCGATGCCGAATCGCTTCTGGCCGACGTACTTGGTGGAGAGGAACTTCTCGAACGCCTCGGCAGCGTTCAGCCGACCGAGGATGTGGCGCTGCTCGTCGGGCGAGATCTCGACGCGGACGCCTTCCACCTGCTCCTGGATCCAGCGCTTCTCGGCCGGCTCCTGGATGTGCATGTACTCGATGCCGATCGTGCGGCAGTACGCGTCGCGCAGCACGCCGAGGATGTCGCCGAGGCGCATCTTCGCCCGACCGCCGACCGGCGCGTAGATGCCGGCGCCGCTGGCGGTGAGGAACTCGCGGTCGAGGTCCCAGATGGTGAGCCCGTAGGTGGCGGGGTCGAGCTCGCTGTGCATCGTCGGCTCCTCCGACGACAGCGGGTCGAGGTCGGCGATGAGGTGCCCACGCACCCGGTACATGTTGATGAGGGTGTTGACGGCGATCTGCTTCTCGAGCCTGCCCTGCTCGTGGTCGACCGGGTTGACGTCCTTGCGCCACTGGACGGCCTCGTAGGGGACGCCGAGCGAGCGGAAGATCTCGGTGTAGAAGCCGTCGGCGCCGAGCAGCAGCTCGTGGACGCGCTTCAGGAACAGGCCGGACTCGGCCCCCTGGATGATGCGGTGGTCGTAGGTGGAGGTGAGGGTGATGACCTTCGACACGCCGAGGTCGGCGAGCATCTGCGGGTCGGCGGCCTGGTAGGCGGTGGGGTAGTCGATGCTGCCCACACCGACGATGAGGCCCTGGCCAGGCATGAGGCGCGGCACCGACTGCACCGTGCCGATGGTGCCGGGGTTGGTGAGGCTGACCGTGGTGCCCGCGAAGTCGTCGGGGGTGAGCTTGTTGGTGCGGACCTTGCGGATGAGATCCTCGTACGCCGCGTGGAACCCGGCGAAGTCGAGGGTGTCGGCGTCCTTGATGCAGGGGACGAGGAGGCTGCGCGACCCGTCGGACTTCTCGACGTCGACGGCGATGCCGAGCCCGACGTGGGGATGGCGGATGACGTGCGGGGTGCCGTCGGCGGCAGCCTCGAACGAGGAGTTCATCACCGGCATCGAGTCGGCGATGGCGCGGACCACCGCGTAGCCGATGAGGTGGGTGAACGACACCTTGCCGCCCCGGGTGCGCCCGAGGTAGCCGTTGATGACCTTGCGGTTCACCTCGAGGAGCTTGGCGGGGACCTCGCGGAAGCTCGTCGCGGTGGGGACGCCGAGGCTGGCCTCCATGTTCGCGACGATGCGGGCCGCCGCGCCGCGGATCGGGGTGCCCTTCGGCTCGACCGGCTCGACCGCGGCCGGCGCCGCCGCCTTCGCGGGAGCCTTCGCGGGGGCGGAGTCCGCGGGCGGCGCGGTGGGGGAGGTGGCCGGCGCGGTGTGGGTGGCCCCACCGGGTGCCTCGGGGCGGTAGTCGGCGAAGAACTCGCGCCAGGCCGGGCTCACCGCGTTGGGGTCGGAGAGGTACTGCTCGTACATCTCGTCGACCAGCCACGCGTTGGCACCGAGCGAGGGCGCGACGGAGTGAGAATCGTCAGCCACGACCCGATGATACCGGGGTACCGGGTGGGTCCCGTCCGGCCCGCGGCTGGGGCCCGCGGGCCCGCGCGTGGGTAGGGTCGAGCCCGTGAGGATCGCCACCTGGAACGTCAACTCGCTGAACGCCCGGATGCCGCGCGTCGAGCAGTGGCTCACCGACGTGCAGCCCGACGTGGTCTGCCTGCAGGAGACCAAGCTCGCCGACTCCGCGTTCCCCGCCCTCGCGTTCGAGGCGTTGGGGTACGAGTCGGTGCATCACGGCGACGGTCGCTGGAACGGCGTCGCCATCCTCAGCCGGGTGGGGCTCGCCGATCCGCTCGTCGGGTTCTGCGAGGGCCTCGAGCCCGACACCGACACCCGCCTGGTCTCCGCGACCTGCGGCCCGGTGCGGGTCTCGAGCGTCTATGTCCCGAACGGCCGGGCGCTCGGCGACCCGCACTACGACTACAAGCTGTCGTGGCTCGCCCGGCTGCGCGACCACCTCGACGCCACGTGCCGGCCCGACGGCAACGTCGTGGTCTGCGGCGACTTCAACATCGCGCCCGCCGACATCGACGTGTGGGACCCAGCGGCGTTCGTGGGCAGCACGCACGTCACCGAGCCCGAGCGCGAGGCGCTCGCCGCGGTGCGCGACTGGGGGCTCGTCGACGTGTTCCGCGAACGCTACCCCGACGTCGAGGGGCTCTTCTCCTACTGGGACTACACGGCAGGTCGGTTCCACAAGCGCCAGGGCATGCGCATCGACTACGTCCTCGCGTCGGCGCCCCTCGCGGCGCGCTCCACGCTCGACGTCGTCGACCGCAACGCGAGGAAGGGCACCAAGCCGAGCGACCACGCCCCGGTCATCGCGGAGTTCGACCTCGGCGCCGACGATGTCTGAGGCCGAGCGGCCGGCGAGCGCGGGACCCGGCGACGAGTCCCGCGAGGCCCGCTTCGGCTGGGCGGCCGGCTTCATCAGCGGCACCGAGTCGGTCGAGCTCACGCCTCGGCGTGTGCAGAAGCGGCGAGTGGCAGCCGAGGTCCGTCGCATCATCGAGGCGCTCGCGGCGATCGATCCCGATCCCGAGCTCCTCGCGCAGGTCGCCGGCGAGCTCGAGGCCCTGGCCGACGCCCTCGCGTCGGGCCCCGGCGCAGAGCCGGCCGGTTGGGCCGAGGCCGCCAACGCGCCGGCGTTCGGCGTGTTCATGGATCGCAGTCCGGTGCTCGGGCAGGCCAACCCGGTAGCCCCGCCGGTCGAGCTGTCGGTCGAGGGAGATCGAATCGTCGGCACCGCGCGGTTCGGTTCCGCGTACGAGGGACCGCCGTCGTGCGTGCACGGCGGGTGGATCGCCGCCGCCTTCGACGAGGTGCTCGGCGCGACCCAGTCGCTCTCGGGGTCGGGCGGGATGACGGCCTACCTGCACGTCGACTACCGCAGCCCAACCCCGCTGCACGCCGACCTTCGCTTCGAGGGGGAGCTCACCCGTACCGAGGGTCGCAAGATCTACACGGTCGGGCGTCTGTTCCACGGCGACACCCTGTGTGCAGAGGCCGAGGCGATGTTCGTCACCGTCGACTTCGCGGCGTTCGCCGCACTCCGACGCCCCGCGAGCGAATAGGAACCATTTTCACTATCGTGGCTGCGTGAATCGACGCCCACGCCGTCTCGTCGCCCGTTCCGCCCTCCTCGCCGCGGTGGCCGCCGGGGTGGTCGTCGCCCTGCTCGGCGTCGCTGCGTGCTCGCCGGGCGAAGGGTCGGCGGGCGACGACCGGCCTCGTGTCGTGGTCACCACGAGCATCCTCGGCGACGTCGTCGCCGACCTGGTCGGGCCCGATGCGACGGTCGAGGTCCTGATCCCCGTCGGGGTCGACCCCCACGACTTCGAGGCCTCGGCCCGGCAGGCGGCCGACCTGCGCGATGCCGACGTCGTGGTGGTCAACGGCTTCGGGCTGGAGGCGAACCTCGCCGTCGCGCTCGACTCGGCACGGGCCGACGGCGCCACCGTCGTGGAGGTCGCCGACTTCGTCGAGCCGATCCCCCAGGGCGCGAGCCACGAGCACGATGCCCCGCACGACGACGCGGCGCACGACGAGTCCCACGACGACGACCCTCACGACGACGAGACAGGCACCCACGACCACGAAGGCGCCGACCCCCACTTCTGGCACGACCCGATGCGGATGGCCGGGGCGGTCCCCGGTCTCGTCGACGTCCTCGTCGCCGCTGTCCCCGCGCTCGACACGCCCGACCTCGAGCGTCGCGCCGCCGAGCTGATCGCCGGCCTCGAGGAGGTCGATGCCGAGGTGGCCGGCATCCTCGCTGCGGTGCCCGAGCACCGGCGGCTGCTCGTCACGAACCATGACACCTTCGGGTACTTCGCGGCCCGCTACGGCTTCGAGGTGGTCGGCGCGGTGATCCCCGGGGGCGACACCCACGCCCGTCCGAGCGCCGGTGAGCTCGCCGCGCTCGTCGCCGAGATCGAGCGCCACGACCTTCCCGCGATCTTCGCGGAGAACATCACCGGCACCGACCTCGTCGAGACCCTCGCCCGCGAGATCGGACGCGAGGTCGAGGTCGTCACGCTCTACACCGGGTCGCTCGGCGAGCCGGGATCGGGTGCCGACACCTACGCGGGGATGCTCCGGACCAACGCCCGCCTCGTCGCCGATGCGCTCGGAGGATGAGCCTCGCCCGGCCCCGCCGGTTGCGTAGGCTCGCCCGTCGTGGAGTGGCTGCCCGGACCGTTCGGTGAGTACGCCTTCATGGGGCGTGCCCTCGTCGCGGGTCTCCTCGCGGTGGTGACCACCTCGGTCGTCGGCACCTGGGTCGTCATCCGGGGGATGACCTTCATGGGCGACGCGCTGGCCCACGGCGTGCTGCCGGGCATCTCCCTCGCGTTCGTGTGGGGGGTCGACGTGCGGCTCGGCGCCCTGGTCAGCGCACTCGTGATGGTGGGCGGCATCGGGCTCGTGCACCGGCGGGCCCGCCTGCCCGAGGACACGGGCATCGGTCTGCTCTTCGTCGGGATGCTCGCCCTCGGCGTCATCGTCATCTCGCGACAGCGCTCCTATGTCGGCGACCTCAGCTCGTTCCTCTTCGGCGACATCCTCGGGGTCACTCCGGGCGACCTGAGGGTCCTCGCGGTGGTCGCCCTCGTGGTGGTCGGCCTGGTGGTCGCCAGCTACCGACCGCTCCTCGCGCTGTCGTTCAACGCCGAGAAGGCGGCCTCGCTCGGCCTGCGTCCCCAGTGGGCCCACGCCCTGATGCTCGGGCTCATCGCCGTCGCCATCGTGTCCTCGTTCCAGGCGGTCGGCACCCTGTTGGTGTTCGGCCTCCTCGTGGCCCCGCCCGCCACGGCGTCGCTCGTCGTCCGACGCGTGCCCCTCGCAATGGTCGCGGCGGTGGTCATCGGGAGCGTCTCGGTCGTGGTCGGCCTCCTCGTCAGCTTCCACCACGACACCGCGGCGAGCGCCACCGTGTCGTTCACGGCCGTCGCGATCTTCTTCGTCGTGCTCGCGGTGCGCGAGGTGACCGCCGAGCTCCGTCTCCGGCGACTCGGCGCGACCGGTTAGCGCCGGTCAGCCGTCAGCCGTCAGCCGTCAGCTGCGGCTGCGTGGTCGGCGACCACCTCGAGCACGTCGGGCCCGTGGCGCTCGACCTTCACCGGACCGACGCCTGGGAGCGAGAGGAGCTCGGCCTTGGTGGTGGGGCGGGTGCGGGCGATCGCCTCGAGGGTGGCGTCGGTGAAGATGACGTAGGCCGGCACGTTGGCGGCACGGGCCTTCGTGGAGCGCCACTGCTTGAGGGACTCGAACACCTGCTGGTCGTCGGGAGCGAGGTCGGCCCCGGCATTGCCGCGGCGTCCGCCCCCGGTGCGGCGCGTGCCGGCGCCGGCGGCGAGCTTGGCCCGCTCGGCCCGGATGAGCCGGCTCCAGTCGGCGGGGGCCGGCGAGCCGTCGAGGGTGGCGGCGTGCCCGACGGCCTCGAGGTATGGCGAGGGCTGCCGGGCGACGGTGCGCTGCCCGAACGTGCGCTGCTCGGCCCACGTGCAGAGGAGCTCGCGCTCGGCGCGGGTGACCGCCACGTAGAAGAGGCGACGCTCCTCGGCGAGCGCGGCGTCGGTCTTCGCGTGGCCGATGGGGACGAGGCCGCGTTCGAGACCGGCGAGGTGGACGACGGGCCATTCGAGCCCCTTCGCCGCGTGGAACGTGGTGATGTCGACGGCGTCGCGGTCGGGCTCGTCGGAGCCGATGGTGGTGCGGAGCCACTCGACGAACGCCGACGCCGTGGGGGCGGGGTCGATGCGCTGGTAGTCGTCGGCGAGACGGACGAGCATCTCGAGGTTGGCCCGCCGTTGGGCCGCGGCGTCGGAGAGGTCGCCCGAGCGGCCCGACCCGCTCGCCCCGTCGCCCGGTGGCCCGGAGTCGGTGGAGGTGTCGTCGGCCGGGCGGTCGTCGGTGGTGCCGAGGGAGGCGGCGAGGTCGGCGACGGCCATGTGGAACGGACCGTTGGCGCGGCGCAGGTTGGCGAGCGCCGTGGAGATCTCCGGTTGGTCGAGCAGGGCGGTACCGCCCCGCACGCGGTGGGGGATGCCGGCGGCCTGGAGCGCCTCGGCGATGAGCAGGGCCTGGGCGTTGGTGCGGACGAGCACGGCCTGGGACGACCAGCGCGACCCGGGGGCGTGGCGGTCGCGGAGGGCCCGGGCGATGGCTCGGGCCTCGTCGGTGTCGGTGGGGTGGGAGGTCACGACCGGCATCGGGCCGTCGGGTCGGGTGGCCCGGAGGGGTCGGGAGCGCGGGTGAGAGGGGGCGAGCACGGCGTTGGCCGCCGCGAGGATCTGGGGGCTCGAGCGGTAGTTCTCGACCAGTTCGACGCGCTCGACGCCGGGGAACCACCGTTCGAGGTGGCTGAGGTAGCGGGCGTCGGCGCCGTTCCACGCGTAGATGGCCTGGTTCGGGTCGCCGACCACGCAGAGGTCGGTGCGGTCGCCGAGCCAGGCCCGCAGCAGGTCGAACTGCAGCGGGTTGACGTCCTGGAACTCGTCGACGAAGAGGTGCCGGAACCGCCACCGCTGGGCAGCGGCGAACTCCGGGTCGTTCGTGAGGTCGCGGATCGCGAGGCGCAGGAGGTCGTCGAAGTCGACCATGCGCCGCCGCCGCTTGGCCTCCTCGTACGCGGCGAAGTGGCGGGCGATCTCGTAGGGATCGAGCGGGGGATGGCGATCGGCGGCGGCCGCAGCGGCGACGTACTCGTCGGGCCCGACCCGCCGTGCCTTCGCCCATTCGATCTCGCCGACCACGTCGAGGGCCTGGGCGCGGGAGGGGAGGAGGCGACCGACGAACCCGACCTTGCGGTCGAGCAGGTCGGGGGGCGTGACACCGCGCTCGGCCCAGCGGTTGCGGAGCTGGGCATACGCGATGGCGTGGAACGTGCCCGCGGCGACGGTGTCGCGCAGGCCGAGCGCGCGAAGGCGCGTGTTCAGCTCGCCCGCCGCCTTGCGGGTGAAGGTGAGGGCGAGCACGTGTCGGGGGTCGGCGTCGCCCCGCGCCACCCGGTGGCCGATGCGTCGGGTGAGCACGCGGGTCTTGCCGGAGCCCGCGCCGGCGAGGATGCAGAGCGGCGCAGCCGTGCTGGTGACCGCCTCGCGCTGGGCGTCGTTGAGGTCGTCGAGCAGCCGGGCGGGGTCCACGGCGCCACCCTACCGAGGTGGGGTGACAGCACCCGGGGCGGAGGGCCGCGGGGCCAGCGTCCGGGGGTGTGCGGCGGCGGGCCTATCGTTTGCGGTGATGTCACCCCTCGACCTCCACCGCTTCGAGACCCTCGTGGCCGACGCGCTCGACCAGCTTCCCGACGAGCTGGCCGTGCTGATCGACAACGTCGCGGTGGTCGTCGAGGACGAGAACCCCGACGAACCCGACCTGCTGGGCCTCTACGAGGGCATCCCGCTCACCGAGCGCGAGGCCTACGGGGGTCTCGAGCTGCCCGACCGCATCAGCATCTACCGGCTCCCGCTCTGTGCGCTCGCGGCCGACGAGTCCGAGGTGGTCGAGGAGGTGCTCGTCACCGTCGTGCACGAGATCGCCCACCACTTCGGCATCGACGACGAGCGGCTCCACGCGCTGGGCTGGGAGTGAGGAGGACCGTGCACGAGCTCGCCATCACCGCCATCGGCGCCGACCGTCCCGGTGTCGTCGCCGCGGTCACCGGGGTGCTCGCCGAGCTCGAGGGCAACCTCGAGGACTCGTCGATGACCATCCTCGGGGGCCGCTTCGCCATGATGCTCATCGTCGAGGTGCCCGACTCGGTCACCGCCGACCAGGTGCTCGACGCCCTGCGGCCCGAGGCCGAGGCGCTCGGCCTGCACGTCTCGGTGCACCCGAGCGACGACACGTCCGAGGGGCGCGAGGGCGAACCGTGGAACGTCACGGTCTATGGCGCCGACCGTCCCGGCATCGTCCACCGGTTCGCCCGCGAGCTCGCCGACGCCGACGTGAACATCACCGACCTCACCACCCGGGTCATCGGCTCGGCCGAGCGTCCGGTCTACGCGATGCTCCTCGATGTGTCGCTCCCGGCCGGTGCCGATCCCGACGGCCTCGCCAGCCGGCTCGCGGGGGTCGCCTCCGAGCTCGGCGTCGAGTGCACCCTCCACCCCGTCGACGTCGACATCCTCTGAGCCGGAGCCTGCGCGAGTGATCCGTCCCGTGGTGATGATCCCCGACGCGGTGCTGTCCACGCCGGCGCGCCCGGTCACCGAGTTCGGCGACGACACCCTCGCCCTCGCCGCCGACCTGCTCGACACCATGCGAGCCAGCTCCCACAGCGTCGGCATCGCCGCGCCCCAGATCGGCGTCGGCATCCGGGCCTTCGCCCTCGACATCACCGGGCACAAGAAGGCGAAGAGCTGCCACGGCGAGTTCGTCCTCTTCAACCCCGAGCTCGTCACCTCCCACGGGCGCGAGGTCGGTCGCGAGGGGTGCATGAGCGTCCCCGACCTCACCGGCGACGTGGCCCGGGCCACCACCGTCGTCGTGCGCGGCTTCACCCCCGAGGGGGTCGAGCGGATCCTCGAGTGCGACGCGTTCGAGGCCCGCGCGGTGCAACACGAGCTCGACCACCTCGACGGCAAGGTGTTCCTCGACCGGGTGGTCGCCCACGATCGGGTCTTCCAGCGCAAGGTCTACAGGTAAGCTCCCGGGCCGTGGCCTTCCCGCACGACTACCTGCACCCGAACGAGGAGCTCATCCTCGACCTGAAGCCTCACTGGTTCCGGCTCGTGCCCTCCGGTGCGGCGCTCGCCGCCTCGCTCGTGCTCGGCGTGTTGGTCTGGGCGAACGTCGACAACCAGGTGGTCAGCATCCTCGTCGGGCTGCTCATCCTCGGAACGCTCGGCTGGTTCGGGGTGAGCTACGCGAGCTGGACCTCCACCCACTTCGTCGTCACCTCCGACCGGCTCATCCACCGCGAAGGCATCGTCAGCCGTTCGGCCATCGAGATCCCGCTCGATCGCATCAACACCGTGCACTCGTCGCAGGGCCTGTTCGAGCGGCTCATCGGGGCCGGCGACCTCATCATCGAGTCGGCCAGCGTCGAGGGCCGTTCCGAGTTCCACGACGTGCGCAAGCCGACGCAGGTCCAGAACGAGATCTACGTCGCGAAGGAGAGCGCCGAGGACCGTCGCCTCCAGCGGCTCGCCCAGGCGGGGTCGGGTGCCGCGGCGCCGTCGGGCCCGTCGATCCCCGAGCAGATCGAACAGCTCGACGCCCTCCGCCAGCGCGGCGTGATCTCCGAGGAGGAGTTCGCCCGCAAGAAGGCCGAGCTGCTCGGCCGGATGTGAGCGCCGAG
>CAZAVX010000088.1:0-12763 GCA_964488835.1 uncultured Iamiaceae bacterium
CGGCGGCCGCGGCCTCGGCACGCTGACCGCCCTCGGGGGCGCGCACGCCGAACCCGAGCTCGCCCGACCACGCGACCCGGCCGACGTACTCGGCGGCACCGGAGGGCGAGGTGGCGCGGACCCAGGCGGAGGTGTGCTCCTCCTCGCCGGGACGCCAGTCCTCCCACGGGAGGTGCTTGGGCATGCCGCGGTCGTCGACGAGCAACTCGTCCTTGGTGTAGATGGCGTCGGACCGGTTCGTGAACGAGAACTCGAAGAGCTTCGACTCGGTGATGGCCTCGGTGGGGCACGCCTCGACGCACAGGTCGCAGTGGATGCACCGCAGGTAGTTGATCTCATAGACGTACCCGTAGCGCTCGCCCGGCGAGGTGGGGTTCTCCGGATCGTTGTCGGCGCCGCGCACGTAGATGCAGCGGGCGGGGCACACACCGGCGCACAGCTCGCACCCGATGCACTTCTCCATGCCGTCCTCGTAGCGGTTGAGGACGTGACGCCCGTGGGTGCGGATGGGCTTGTCGCGCTTCTCCTTCGGGTACTCGGTGGTGACCGTACGACCCGTGGGTGTGCGCTTGAAGAGCTTGGCGAAGGTGACGGCGAACCCGTCGAGGACACCCATCAGCTGCTCACCTCCTCGGCGAGACGCTCGCGGCGGGCGGTGGCGAAGGCGGACGCGAGCAGCCCGGCGCCGGCGGCGAAGACCAGCACGGCCACGCCGACGATGAGACCGGTGTTCCAGTCGCGGTCGTTGCCGATGCGGATCGCGGTGAGCAACAGGAGCCAGCCGAGCGACAGCGGGATCAGCACCTTCCAGCCGAGGTCCATCAGCTGGTCGTAGCGGAAGCGAGGCAGGGTGCCGCGGGTCCAGATCGCGAGGAACAGGAAGGCGAGGACCTTGAGGAACATCCACACGATGGGCAGGACCGGGTGGAGGAAGCCAGGCCCGAAGATGGGGCCGGCCGGCCCGCCGAGGAACAACGTCGCCATGATGGCCGACATCGTGATGAGGTTCATGTACTCGGCCAGGTAGAAGTGGCCGAAGCGGATCGAGCTGTACTCGGTGTGGACGCCGCCGACGAGCTCCTGCTCGGCCTCGACGAGGTCGAACGGCGAACGGTTGAGCTCGGCCGCGGCGGCGATGAGGAAGATCACGAAGGGCACGACGCCGGTGATCAGGATGTTCCAGTTCGGGACGAACCCGAAGAACCCCTCGCCCGCCTGGCTGGCGACGATGTCGTGGGTGGAGAGACTGCCGGACACGAGGATGACCGACACGAGCGACAGACCGAGCGCCGCCTCATAGGAGATGGCCTGGGCGCTCGCCCGGACCGACCCGAGCAGCGGGTACTTCGAGCCCGACGACCAGCCGGCGAGCATCATGCCGTAGACGCCGATCGACGACATCGCGAGCAGCACGAGGATGCCGACCGGGGGGTCGGCGAGCTGGAGGTAGGTGTCGCGCCCGAACCAGCTGACCACCCCGCCCGACTCCTGGAAGTCGCCGCCGAGGGGCACGATGCCGAAGGAGACGAACGCCGGCACCATGGCGAGGAACGGGGCGAGCCCGAACACCAGGCGGTCGGCCCGACTCGGGATGAGGTCTTCCTTGAAGATCAGCTTGATGCCGTCGGCGAGGGTCTGGAGGATGCCGAAGGGGCCGGCCATGTTGGGGCCGACGCGGTTCTGGAAGTCACCGATGATCTTGCGCTCGAACCAGACCATGAGGATGACGGCGACGAGCATGACGCCGAACACCACGACGCCCTTCACGAGCACGATGAGGAGCTCTTCGAGCCCGACACCGTCGACGAGGAGCGGATCGCCGAACATCACGGCACCTCGATCCGGACGTCGATGGACACCTCGCTGCAGTCGAGCAGCTCGGCGATGCGCGGCCCGCCCTGGTTGACGAGCACCGAGGCGGTGCCGCGGGGCACCGCAGGATCGGGGCGGACGGGGAGGATCACCGATCCCGACGGCGAGCTCACCCTGACCTCGCCGCCCTCGGCGACCCCCACCTTGTCGAAATCGACAGGATGGAGCCGCACGGCCGGGCCGGGGGCGATCGGCGCGAGCGACGGCGAGTGCTGGAGCAGCGTGCCCTCGTCGTAGAGCTTGCGAGTGGTGACGAGCCGGAGGGCATAGGCGTCGACCGGGCCGGGGGTCGGCGCGGCGCTCGGCGCGGTGAACCGCAGCATCGAGGGCCGTCCGGGACCCGCACTCGCCGGTTCGTCGGCCGCGTCCTCCTCGGCGGAACCCGCACCGTCCTCGGCGGCCTCGGCGGTCTCTGCCGCCTCGACATCCTCGGCCACCTCGGCGGTGACCTCGGCCGCGGCCTCGGGGTCGTCGACGAGCTGGGACTGCTCGACGGCCTCGTCGGTGCTCGGCGCGTCGCCGGGCGCGTCGGGGTCGGACGGCGGCTCGTCGGTGGGCGCCTCGGCGGTGGCGCGATCGCCGATGGCCTCGGCGGTGCGGCCGAGCGTGACGCTGGCCTCCGCCGGCGGGGCGAGGACGCCGTCGGCGTTGCCCGGCTGGTCGAGCACCGCGAGGGTGATGCCCGCGTGGGCGGGCGACAGCGACTCGATCTCGGCCCAGATCCCCTCGACGCTGACGAAGCCGAGGTCGTGGCCGAGGCGGTCGGCGAGCTCGACGGCGATCGTCCAGTCGGAGCGGGCGGTGCCCGGGGCCGTGACCCGCTTGGCGAGGCGGCTCACCCGACCCTCGAGGTTCGTGGTGGTGCCGTCGCACTCGGCGTAGCCGGCGACGGGGAACACGACGTCGGCCTTCGCGACCGACTCGGTGACGAACTGGTCGAGGGCGATGACCGTACGGGCACCGGCGAGCGCCCGCGCCGCGAGGTCGGCGTCGGGGAAGTCGACGAGCGGGTCGGCACCGAGGAGCACGAGGGTGTCGACGTGGCCGGCGGCGGCGGCGGTGAGGATTCCCGTCGCGTCGTGGCCGACCTCGGCCGGAACCGCGGGCCAGTGACCGGCGTACCACTCACGGCCCTCGTCGAGCGCGACCCGGCCGGGCAGCAGACCCGGGGCGAGACCCATGTCGAGCGCACCGAACACGTTGCTGCGGCGCAGCGCCGGGAGGAAGCGGGCGTCGGGCAGGGCGTCGTGGATGACCGCAGCGGCGTCGACGGTGACCGCAGCAGCCTCGGCGAGGGAGCCACGGCCGACCACGACGGTGACCGGACCGCCGCGCAGCGCGGCAGCCAGCTCGGCGAGCGCTGCCGGCTCCACACCCCCGACGGCCTTGCTCGTGTCGCCGTCGAGGACCGCACGCACGACCTCGGCGGTGTGGCCAGGGATCGGGTGCACCGAGTGGCGGGCGTAGCGGGTGAGACCGGTGGCGGTGGGCGTGACCTCGAGGATCCGCACGCCGTCGTTGACCGCGGCGTGCCGCAGGCGCAGGTAGAGGACCGGCAGCTCTTCCTTGACGTCGGGACCGAGCACGAGGACCGTGCCGCCCTTCGCGCACACCTGGTCGATGGTGGCCCGGGGCAGGCCGAGGACGGCGTCGGCGGGGAGGCCGTCGCCGAGCTGGGCGTCGACGTGATCGGTGCCGAGCACGCCCTTCGCGAGCTTCGCCCAGGCGTAGGCGTCCTCGTTGGTGAGGCGGGAACCGCCGAGCACGGCGATGGAACCGGGGCCCGAGCCCTCGAGCGAGCGGCGCAGGGCCTCGGTGGCCGCGGCGAACGCCTCGGCCCAGGTGGCCGAGACCAGCTCGCCGTCGCGGCGCACGAGCGGCGCACCGAGCCGGTCGTCGTGGTGGATCGCTTCGAAGTCGAACCGGCCGACGTCGCAGAGCCAGCCCCAGTTCACCGGATCGGCGTCGACGCCGTTGAGGCGCAGCACCCGGTTGCGGGAGGTGTCGATCGACACCCGGCAACCCACCGAGCACGACTGGCAGGTCGACTCGACGGTCTGGAGGTCCCACGGGCGGGCCTTGAAGCGGTACGGCTTCGCGGTGAGGGCGCCGACGGGGCAGATCTGGACGGTGTTGCCGGAGAAGTACGAGGAGAACGGCTGGTCGGGGTAGGTGTTGACCTGTACCGAGTTGGCCCGGCTGATGAAGTGGATGAGCGGGTCGCCCGCCACCTCGTCGGCGAAGCGGGTGCAGCGGTCGCAGAGGATGCAGCGCTCGCGGTCGAGGTAGATCAGCTCGTTGACCGAGATCGGCTTCTCGAAGTTCCGCTTCTGCTCGACGAACCGACTCTCGCCCGGGCCGTGCGAGTAGGCCTGGTCCTGGAGGGGGCACTCGCCGCCCTTGTCGCACACCGGACAGTCGAGCGGGTGGTTGATGAGCAGGTGCTCGAGCACACCCTCCTGCACCTGCAAGGAGAGCTCGGACTCGGTGTCGACGACCATGCCCTCGGACACGGTGAGCATGCACGACGGCTGGAGCTGCATGCCCCGACCGGTGTCGACCTCGATGATGCACTGGCGGCACTTGCCGACCGCCGACATGCGCGGGTGGTAGCAGAAGCGCGGGATGTAGACCCCGTTGCGGTCACACGCGTCGATGAGCTGCTCGCCCGGTCGCGCCGTGGCAGGACGCCCGTTCAGCGTGAAGGAGATCGTCTCTTCGGTGCTGCGGGGGGACACGTCGGTCACGCGTCACCTCCGGGCGCGGCGACGTCACTGGTGGTGGTGACGGTGACGGGGATGGGGGTCGGGCCGTCGCCGTTCGCCGCCACCTTGGCCTCGAACTCGTCGGGGAAGAGGGTGAGGGCGGAGTGGATCGCCGTGTAGGCGGACGGACCGACGAAGCAGATCGTGGTCATCTTGAAGGGGAACGGATGGGCGTCGAGGCCGAGCCGTTCGGAGGAGGCGTGGGGGAACGGGTCGGGGCAGATGGTGCGCCCGGCCTCGAAGAGCATCGCGAGGTCGCGGCGGGTGCCCGCACCCTCGACGACGCGCCGGAGGATGTTCTCGAGCCAGGTGGCGCCTTCGCGACAGGGCGTGCACTGACCGCAGGACTCGTGGGCGTAGAACCGCACGAGGGTGAGCGATGCCGCGGGGATGTCGGTCTGGTCGTCCATCACCATGACCCCGCCCGACCCGAGCATCGACCCGGCCGCGCCGACGGGACGGCTCTCGAACGGGAGGTCGAGGTGCTCGGGCAGGAACCACGGGGCCGAGCCGCCGCCGGGCACGAAGGCCTTCAGCTCGCGGTCGCCCCGGATGCCACCCGCGAACTCGTCGCCGTAGATGACGTCGCGGAAGGTGGTGGTGCCGTTGACGATCTCGTAGACGCCCGGTCGCTTGACGTGACCCGACACCGCGATCATCCGGGTGCCGGGGCTCGTCTCGGTGCCGATCTTCACGTACTCGGCGGCGCCGTTGCGCATGATCCACGGCAGGTTCGACACCGTCTCGACGTTGTTGACGATGGTGGGCTTGCCGTAGAGGCCGATGGCGGCCGGGAAGTACGGAGGCTTGAGCCGGGGTTCGCCCCGGTTGCCCTCGAGGCTCTCGATGAGCGCGGTCTCCTCGCCCACCACGTAGGCGCCGGCGCCCCAGTGCAGGACGATGTCGACCGAGAAGTCGGTGCCGAGGATGTTGCGGCCGACATAGCCGGCCGCGTAGGCCTCGTTGAGGGCGGCGGCGACGCGCTCTTGGGCGAGGGCCATCTCGCCCCGGATGTAGAGGAACACCTGGGAGAGGCCGACGGCGTAGGCCGCGATGAGACAGCCCTCGATGAGCTGGTGAGGGTCGCGCTCCATGAGGAGGCGGTCCTTGTAGGTGCCGGGCTCGGACTCGTCGCCGTTGACGACGAGGTAGCGCGGGTAGACGCCCTCGGGCATGAGGCCCCACTTGGTGCCGGCGGGGAAGCCGGCGCCGCCACGGCCGAGCACGGTGGCACCGCGCACCTCGTCGTGCACCTCGGCGGGTGCCTTGGCGAGCGCGGCCCGCAGGCCCTGGTAGCCGCCGGTGGCCTCGTAGCGGGCGAGCGTGAAGCTGTCTTCGTACTGGAACCGCTCGGTGACGATCATGGGGCGGTCGCCGGCGACGTAGCCGGGTGCCCAGGGGTAGGTGGTGCCGGCGAGGCTCACGACGACGCCTCCTCGGCAGCGGGCATCCACGGCGGCGCGCCCTCGACCTCGTCGGGTGGCACGGGCCGGACCCACCGCTCGGCGGGGATCTGCTGGCGCACCCGGGCCAGGGTGCCGTGGTCGGGGATCTCGTCGGCGAGGCGACCGGCGCGCAGGTCGTCGAGCAACTCGTCGAGCTCGTCGGGGGTCACCCGATACTTGTAGCGGTAGTTCACCTGGAGGCACGGCGCCTCGGTGCACGCCGCCTGGCACTCGGCCTGCTCGAGGGTGATGGCCCCGTCGTCGGTGGTGCCACCGACGCGGATGCCGAGCGTGCGCTCGGCCCGCTCGATGAGCTCGCCCGCGCCCATCAGCGCACACGAGAGGGTGCCGCAGATGTTGACGACGTAGCGGCCCACCGGGTGGAACTTGAACATCTCGTAGAACGTGGCCGTGCCGTACACCTGGGCAGGCGTGACGTCGAGGAGCTCGGCGATGTGCTCCATGGCCGGCTCGGTGATGTAGCCGTTCTGCTCCTGGGAGAGGTGCAGCAGCGGGATCATCGCCGAGCGCTTGCGCGGGTAGCGGGCGATGATGTCGCGGGCGATGGCCAGGTTGGCGTCGGTGAAGCGCGCCATCAGCGATCGACCTCCCCGAGGATCGGGTCGACCGAGGAGATGATGGCGACTGCGTCGGCGATGAGCCGGCCGTGCATGAGGTGGGGCAGGGTCTGGAGGTTCACGAAGGACGGTCCCCGGATGTGCATGCGCATGGGCTTGGACGAGCCGTCGGACACGATGTAGCAGCCGAGCTCGCCTCGGGGCGACTCGACCGCGGCGTAGGCCTCGCCCTCGGGCACCTTGAAGCCCTCGGTGAAGATCTTGAAGTGGTGGATGAGGGCCTCCATCGACTCGTCGATGCGGGCCCGCGGCGGCGGGGTGACCTTCTTGTCCTGCACCCGGTAGTCGCCGCTCGGCATCTTCTCGAGGATCTGCCGCACGATGCGCAGCGACTCGCGGATCTCGGCGAGGCGGATCGCGTAGCGGTCGAAGCAGTCGCCGTAGGTGCCGACGATGACGTCGAAGTCGACCTCGTCGTAGGCGAGGTAGGGCTCGTGGCGGCGCAGGTCCCAGGCGAAGCCGGTGGAGCGCAGCAGCGGTCCGGTGGTGCCGAGGGCGAGCGCCTCTTCGGTGGTGAGCACCCCGACGCCCTGGAGGCGGTTGCGCCAGATCGGCTGGCCGGTGAGCAGGGTGTCGAACTCGTCGAGGCGGTCGGGGATCTCGTCGAGGAGCCAGAGGACGTCGTCGCGCCAGCCGTCGGGCAGGTCGGCCGCGACGCCACCCGGGCGGATGTAGTTGTGGTTCATCCGCAGGCCGGTGACCTTCTCGAAGAACCGCAGCACCTCTTCACGCTCGCGCCAGCCGTAGATCATCATGCCGACCGCGCCGAGGTCCATGCCGTTGGTGGCCATGAACAGCAGGTGCGAGGAGACCCGGTTCAGCTCGCTCATCAGCATGCGGATCCAGGTGGCCCGCTCGGGCACCTCGATGCCGAGGAGCTTCTCGGTGGCGAGGGAGAACACCAGCTCGTTGAAGAACGGCGAGGCGTAGTCCATGCGGGTCGTGTTGGTGGGACCCTGGAGGTAGGTGAGGTCCTCGCCGGTCTTCTCCATGCCGGTGTGGAGGTAGCCGATGACCGGCTTGCTGCGCAGGACGGTCTCGCCCTGCAGCTCGATCATCAGGCGGAGCACGCCGTGGGTGCTCGGGTGCTGGGGCCCCATGTTGAGGATCATCGTGTCCTCGCCCGACCCGCCGGCATCGACGTACTCGCGCGCCGCGGCCTCCGACATGCGCAGGTACGCGCCCTCGGCCTGCAACGCGTCGATCGCCCGGGCGCGCGCCGCGACGACGTCGGCGAGACTCGGCTCGGCGGCGCTCGTGTCGGTTCCGTGAGGCGCGGGTTCGGTGGTGGTCATGGGGTTCCGGGGGAGGTCAACGGGGCGAGCGGTCGCCCTTGAACTGCACGGGGATGCGACCCTGTGAGTAGTCGCGGCGGAGGGGGTGGCCCTCCCAGGTCTCGGGCATGAGGATGCGGGTGAGGTCGGGGTGGCCCTCGAAGGTGATGCCGAACATGTCGTACACCTCGCGCTCGAGCGCCTCGGTTCCCGGGTGGAGCTCGAAGAGCGACGGCACCGTGGGCTCGTCGGCGGGCACCTGGAGACGGATCCTCACCCGGCTGCGCGTGCGGTGGTTGATGAGGCCGACGACGACCTCGAAGCGCTGCGGCTCGACGCCCTCGGGCAGGTCGGTGCGGCCCGGGTGGGTGAGGTAGTCGGCGGCGGTGAGGTCGACGCACATGAGATAGCCCTCGTCGAGCAGGGCGCGCACCAAGTCGACGTACTGGTCGAGGCTCGGGTGCAGCACGGTCTCGCCGCGGGGACGGGTGACGGGCACGCCGTGGACGAGCTCGGGCTCGTCGACGGGCTCGTGCGGTTCTTCACGAACCTCGTCGTCGGTGGTGGGGTCGTCGGCCATCGGGGATCAGTCCTCGCGGCTCGCGCCGGCGGGCGTGGGAACGACGACGACCGAGCTCGCGGTCTGGCCGTCGCGCTGGTCGACGACGAGCTCGGCGCCACCGCTGCTGCTACCAGCGCGACGGCGGAGGAGCTCGCCGGTTCCGATCTTGTCGTGGAGGGTGAGGATGGCGTGCATGAGCGTCTCGGGGCCCGGGGGACACCCGGGCGCGTAGACGTCGACGGGGACGATCTGGTCGACACCCTGGACGATGGCGTAGTTGTTGAACATGCCACCAGAGCTCGCGCAGACACCCATCGAGATGACCCACTTGGGTTCCATCATCTGGTCGTAGATCTGGCGCAGCACCGGGGCCATCTTCTGGGAGACACGCCCGGCGACGATCATGACGTCGGCCTGACGGGGCGAGGCCCGGAAGACCTCCATGCCGTAGCGGGCGAGGTCGAAGTGGGGTCCGCCGGCGGCCATCATCTCGATGGCGCAGCAGGCGAGCCCGAACTGGGCCGGCCACGAACTGCGCTTGCGGGCCCAGCGGACGACGTCTTCGAGCGCCCCGGTGAGGAAGTTGTGCTCGAGACCGCGGAAGCCCTCGGTGAGGAACCCTCCCTCGCGCGCCATCAGGCGGCGACCTCCGGCTCGCGGCCCTCGAGGCCGACGCGGCGGATGGTGGTCTCGGAGGTACGGGCCGGATCGACGACCTCGCGGCGGCGCTCGACCGGACGGGGGCCCCAGTCGAGCGCGCCCTTGCTGAGCAGGTAGACGAACGACTCGAACACCGCGAACGAAAAGATGCCGACGGCCACGAGACCGAACGTACCCAGCTCGCGGAAGACCAACGAGAACGGGTAGAGGAAGATCACCTCGACGTCGAAGATCACGAAGATCATCGCGACGAGGTAGAAGGTGATCGGGAAGCGCTCGGGCCTGCCGCGCTGGGGCACGATGCCGGACTCGTAGGGCGCGGTCTTCCTGACGTCGGGCCGCGGCGGGTTCACCAACCGCGACATCGTGACGTTGACCAACCCGAACAACGCCGCGAGGACGGCGATGACGACGAGCGGCAGGTACTGGCCCACCGCGCCTACACCACCACCGGCTCGGTACGGGCGCGGTTCTCGGCCTCGGCCTTGTCGCGACGGTGCAGCACGTTCGCGAGGATGCCGAACATCACGAACGAGAAGAACGCGAACGCCGCAGGCGTGAAGCGGAGGTTGCCGAGGTCGCGCTGGAGGATGAGCGACACCATCGGGGCGGACGGGTCGGGCTCGGGCGTCGGCGGGGCCTCACCCGGCGGGGTGGGGCCCTGGTCGACGGTCTGCTGGGCGACGACCACCGCGTACTTCGGCGGGTGGGTGATGCGCAGCGTGTTGGTGATGCGGTTCGTGACCCGGTCGATGACCGCGTCGCTCTCGCGCTCGGGCTTGCCGCCCACCTCGTACATGTTGTGGATGAAGACCTGACCGCGGTCCTCGAAGGCGGGCGGCGACCCGGCGGTGAGCGCCTCGAGCGTGGAGGCCTGGAGCTCGCCGTAGTCGGGGGTGCCCTCCTCGATGAGCTCCCACTCCGAGAGCGTCGGGTCCTCGACGACCACCTCGGTGACCGCACCGTCGAGGCGCGGCTCGCCGGGCGAGAACTCGCTGTAGTTCACCTCGAGGGGCACCCAGGACGGCTCTTCACCCACCCAGCCGATGCCGTACATCGTCCAGATGATGCCCATGAGGCCGCACCAGCCGAAGAACCCGGTGAAGGCGAGCAGGAGGCCCGTGCGGGCACCGCTGTTGGTGGCGAGCAGCAGGTAGACCGAGCCGCAGAGCACCACGAACCCGATGAACACCGCGAGCGCGCCGCGGATCTCCGGTTCCCAGGAGATGGCACCGAGCGTCAGCGAGAGGTCGAACAGCGCAGTCACCTAGAGCCCCCTCTCGTACTCGACGACGGCTTCGATCTGTTCCTCGGTCAGCATCCGGCCGAACCCGGGCATGCGCCCGCTGCCCTGCCCGACGTTGCCGTAGCCCTGCCCCTCCTCGGAGCCCTCGAACACGAAGGTGTAGTGCTGCTCGAAGGTCGGGAAGCGGTTCAGGGTGATGCCGTCGCGCAGGGAGAAGCCGATCGTGCCACCGCTGCCGGGCTCGAGTGGCTGGCCATAGGACCATCCGGTGGTGTGGCAACGCCCGCAGGAGTAGGCGCCACCCGCGTAGTTGCTGTAGAGCCCGAGGTTGAACACCGCCTCACCGAGCGAGTCGAACTCGCCGGCTTCGAGCGAACGCTCGATCTCGGCGGTGGCGTTCGCCTTGGCCTCGTCCTCGCTGATGGCGATGGCGTAGAGGTAGTCGATGAGGTTGTCGATCTGCTGCTGGGTGAGTGCGCCGCCGCCGGCCGCACCGAAGGCCTGCATCGGCGTGCCCGGACGGCCGTAGTTGAGGACGTACTCGATCTCCTCGCGGGAGTAGCGCAGGGTGACGGTGTCGAGCGCCGGCGCCTTCCACTGCACCTGGGCCTGGAACTCGCCGGTCTCGGGGTCGAGCAGGATGTGGTCGCGGAAGCCGCCCTGCACGCCACCGTGGCAGTCGCCGCAGCCGTACTGGAGGAACAGCGCCTCACCGCGGCTGGCGAAGATGCCCCAGTCGTCGGGGTCGTCAGGGTCGCCCTCGTAGGCGATCGCAGCACCCTCCTGGCGGCCGGGCTCGGCCAGCCAATAGAGCGGCAGGCCGACCGCGATGACGGCGATGAGGACGAGCGCCAGGCCGAGCACCCGGTCGAGGACCCGGCCCTCGAGCTCCTCGTCGTCGTAGTAGCGCTTGCGGTTCGGTGCGAGCTCGATCTCGGCGCCGAGCTCGGGGCGGGCCTTGCGGGTGTTGAACCAGAAGACCGCGACGCCGGACAGGAAGAGGATGGCGACGATGACGGTGCCGATCGCCCGCTGGGTGGTGGCGAGCACCACCGCCTGGGAGATCGTGGCCGCGACAGGGTCGAACACGTTCGAGGTCTCCATGGATCAGTGGCCCCCACCCGCTTCGGAGATGCAGTTCGGGCCCTCGGCCTCCTGGCCGGTGGTGTTGGTGCCCTGGGGCGGGCCGGAGATGATGCTGCCGGTGTCGACGACGAAGTTGCCGTTGTTGTCGACCGACATGGCGAAGCGGTCCATGCCACGGGGGGCGGGACCGCCCTTGTACTCGCCGACCCGGTTGTACTGCGAGCCGTGGCAGCCGCACTCGAACCACTGGGAGGGGATGCACTGGGGCACCCGGCACCCGAGGTGGGGGCAGGTCTGCCAGAGGGCGATGAGCCCGGCCCGCATGCCCTGGAGCTCGGGCTCGGAGTAGATCTGCTCGGCCTGGGCGAGCGCGGAGCTCGGGTACTCGGTGACCCACATGCGGCCCTCGGGCACGTAGAAGAACCCGTTGCCGTCGCGGACCGACTGCTTCACGTCCTCGACGTTGCCGAGGTTGATCGCGGCACCGAAGCCGCCGGAGACCGACGGCCAGAGGTAGGAGATGATGGCGGTGCCGAAGCCTCCGAGGCCGAGGGCCATGAAGCCGATGATGCTCCGGTTGAAGAACTGCCGACGGGTGACCCCGACGAGCTCGGGGTCGGGCGGCACGAACGGCGCCGGTGGCGGTGCCGCCTCGACGGGCTCGATCTCGG
The DNA here is from genome assembly GCA_964488835.1 of uncultured Iamiaceae bacterium. GTDB lineage: Bacteria > Actinomycetota > Acidimicrobiia > Acidimicrobiales > SKKL01 > SKKL01. The sequence continues at coordinate 12,220 of CAZAVX010000088.1, forward strand.
TGGACGGCCGGCGGGCCTGGGCCTCGTAGCGACGGCCGCCGGTGGGCGCGTCCTCGTCGAGCGCGGCAGCGGCCTTGCGGTCGCGCTTGCGGGTCTCGCGGGAGAGCTCGCCGACGACGAGGTCGGTGTCGCGACGGCGGGCGGCGGCGACGATGCCGACACCGGCGAGTACGACCAGCGCGACGACGGCGATGACGACGATGGCGGGACTCATGCGGAGCCTCTCGTGATCGGGCCGGAGGGGGTGGCGGGGGTGGGTGCGGCAGACATCAGAGCTCGAAGAACAGGCCGTCGGTCCAGGGGAACACGAAGTTGTAGCCGGGCCCCCGGAAGAACGAGCTGACGATCGTGAGCACCGCCCAGAACATCAGGAACATCGTGAAGAGCGAGACCGCGAACTTGCGCTCCTCGGGCTTCTGGCTCGGGTTCTGGTCGATGTAGGGGGCGAGGATGAGCAGGAAGATGCCGATGCCCGGGATGGTGACGCCCGCCACCATCGGGTGGAACATCGTGAGCAGCTCCTGGAGGCCGAGGAAGTACCACG
>CAZAVX010000089.1:0-12528 GCA_964488835.1 uncultured Iamiaceae bacterium
GGGGTGGGGGCGGAGGCGGAGGGCGTCGACCTCGTTCTTCCGCTTGTAGGCGATCCACGTGTCGATGAGGTCCTGGGTGAACACGTCGCCGGCGAGCAGGAAGTCCTGGTCGGCCTCGAGCGCGTCGAGCACCTGCTCGAGCGAGCCCGGCACCTGCGGCACGTTTGCGAGCTCCTCGGGCGGCAGGTCGTAGAGGTCCTTGTCGACCGGATCCGGCGGCTCGATGCGGTTCTGGATCCCGTCGAGACCGGCCATCAGCATCGCGGCGAAGGCCAGGTACGGGTTCGATGTCGAGTCGGGGCACCGGAACTCGATGCGCTTGGCCTTCGGGCTCTTCTGCGCGAGCGGGATGCGGCAGGCCGCCGAGCGGTTCCGCTGGCTGTAGACGAGGTTGACCGGCGCCTCGTAGCCGGGCACCAGCCGCTTGTAGCTGTTCGTGGTGGGGTTCGTGAACGCCAGGACCGCGGGGGCATGGGCGAGCAGACCGCCGATGTACCAGCGGGCGATGTCGGACAGCCCGGCGTACCCGGTCTCGGCGAAGAACAGGGGCTCGCCGCCCTTCCACAGCGACTGGTGCACGTGCATGCCCGAGCCGTTGTCACCGAAGATCGGCTTCGGCATGAACGTCAGCGACTTGCCGGCGTTCCACGCGACGTTCTTCAGCACGTACTTGAAGGTCATCAGGTTGTCGGCCATGGCGAGGAGCGTCGCGAAGCGGATGCCGATCTCGCCCTGACCGCCGCTCGCCACCTCGTGGTGGTGCAGCTCGGTCTCGATGCCCACCTGGTGGAGCACCGCCGACATCTCCGAGCGCAGGTCCTGGTAGTGGTCCATCGGCGGGGCCGGGAAGTAGCCCTGCTTGGTGCGCGGCTTGTAGCCGAGGTTCGGGCCCTCGTCGCGCCCGGTGTTCCACTGCCCCTCGACCGAGTCGACCTCGTAGAACGACGAGTGCCCGTTCGACGCGAACCGCACGTCGTCGAACACGAAGAACTCCGGCTCAGGTCCGAAGAACGCCTGGTCGGCGATGCCGGTGGCGAAGAGATGCGCCTCGGCCTTGGTGGCGACGTAGCGGGGATCGCGGGTGTAGCTCTCCCCGGTGACCGGGTCGGCGACGAAGCAGTGCAGGACGAGGGTCTTGCGCGCCCGGAAGGGGTCGAGGTACGCGGTGTTCGGGTCGGCGACGAGCACCATGTCGGATTCCTGGATCTCCTGGAACCCCCGGACCGACGACCCGTCGAAGCCGTGGCCCTCCTCGAAGTGCGAGTGGTCGAGGAGGTGGGCGGGGATGGAGACGTGCTGCATGATGCCCGGCAGGTCCGAGAACCTCAGGTCGACGAACTCGCAACCTTCCTGCTCGACCAGCTCCAGCACCTCGGCCGGCGTGCGCTCCTGCATCGGACCTCCAACGGGGATGGGTTCGTGGGCCGAGCTTACGTGCCGGCCTCCCGCCCACCCCCAACCGAACCGGGCACGAGCCCGGACGCGGCGCCGGCTCCCGGCACCCGCCACGAGGACGGGTACCAGGGAGCCGGGCGGTGTGGTGCCGCAGGCCAGCGGACGACTAGGCCAGCGCGCTGCAGCAGGTGTCGGTGATGAGTCGGGTCACGACGTAGGGATCGCAGTTGGCATTCGGCCGGCGGTCCTCGATGTAGCCCTTCTTGTCGACCTCGACCTGCCACGGGATGCGGACCGACGCACCCCGGTTCGACACGCCGTAGCTGAACTCGGTCCACGGGGCGGTCTCGTGGAGGCCGGTGAGGCGACGCTCGATCCCCGCGCCGTAGTTCTGGATGTGGAGGTCGGCCTTGCGACCGAGCGCCTCGCACGCCGCGATGATCGGGTCGTAGGACTCACGCATGGCGTTGGTCGAGAAGTTCGTGTGGGCGCCCGCACCGTTCCAGTCGCCGGCGACCGGCTTGGGGTCGAGGGTGGCGGTGATGTCGAACTCCTCGCCGCAGCGGTACAGCAGCCAGCGGGCGACCCAGATCTGGTCGGCCACGTCGACCGGCCCGAGGGGGCCGATCTGGAACTCCCACTGCCCCATCATCACCTCGGCGTTGGTCCCCGAGATGGCGATGCCGGCGTCCATGCACGCCTTGGTGTGCATCTCGACGACCTCACGGCCCCAGATCTCGTCGGCGCCCACACCGCAGTAGTACGGACCCTGCGGGCCGGGGAAGCCGCCCTGGGGCCAGCCGAGCGGCCGGCCGTCCTTCAGGAACGTGTACTCCTGCTCGATGCCGAACCACGGCTCCTGGTCGGCGTACTTCTCGGCGACCTCGACACACGCCGCACGGGTGTTGGTGGGGTGCGGGGTCATGTCGGGCAGCAGGACCTCGCACATCACGAGGACGTCGTCGCCGCCGCGGATCGGATCGGGGAAGACGGCGACCGGGCGCAGCACGCAGTCGGACTCGCTGCCCGGCGCCTGGTTGGTGCTCGACCCGTCGAAGCCCCAGATCGGGGGCTCGACGCCGTCGGGGACGATCTTCGTCTTCGAACGAAGCTTGTTCGTCGGCTCCTCGCCGTCGATCCAGATGTACTCAGCCCGGTAGCTCACGCTGGTCAGTCCTCTCAGGATGGTGTGGTGGGCCGGAGGGCCCGTCGGGAGAGGACGGTACGGACGGGCCGTTTCCCGCCCGTTGCACATGTATGAACGCTATGTGAACGGGCCTCGCTGACCGCGTTGCCGCCCGACCCCACGTGGCACGATGGGCGCCATGGAACGCCAGCAGGACTACGTGTTGCGCACCGTCGAGGAGCGCGGGGTCCGCCTCGTGCGCCTGTGGTTCACCGACGTGCTCGGCCAGCTCAAGTCGTTCGCCATCTCCCCCGCCGAGCTCGAGACCGCCTTCGCCGAGGGCATGCATTTCGACGGGTCGGCCATCGACGGGTTCTCCCGCGTGCAGGAGAGCGACGTGCTCGCCAAGCCCGACCCCAACACCTTCGAGCTGTTGCCGTGGGCCTCGGCCGAAGGGGCGACGGCGCGCATGTTCTGCGACATCGAGAACCTCGACAACACGCCGTTCGAGGGCGACCCCCGCGGCGTGCTGCGCCGCAACCTCGACCGGGCACGCGAGCGGGGCTACACGTTCTTCGTCGCGCCGGAGATGGAGTTCTTCTACTTCGCCGACGCCGACCCCTCCACGCCGCCCGAGCCGCTCGACACCGCCTCGTACTTCGACCTCACCACCGCCGACGTCGCCGGCAACATCCGCCAGCGCACCATCAACATGCTCGAGGCGATGGGGATCCCCGTCGAGTACTCGTTCCACGAGGACAGCGCGAGCCAGCACGAGATCGACCTCCGCTACACCGACGCCCTCTCGATGGCCGACAACGTGATGACCTTCCGGCTCGTCGTGCGGGAGATCGCCATGGAGCACGGGGCGTACGCGACGTTCATGCCGAAGCCCCTGGCCGGCGTGCAGGGCTCGGGCATGCACACCCACCTCTCACTCTTCGAAGGCGACACGAACGCGTTCCACGACCCCGACGATGCGTACAAGCTCTCGAAGGTGGGCCGGTCGTTCATCGCCGGGCTGCTCGCCCACGCGCCCGAGATCACCGCCATCACGAACCAGCTGGTGAACTCGTACAAGCGCCTCATCGTCGGCTACGAGGCGCCCGTGTTCGTCTCGTGGGCCCGCAACAACCGCTCGGCACTCGTGCGCATCCCCGTCGCCAAGGCCGGCAAGCCGTCCTCCACCCGCATCGAGTACCGCTCGCCCGACCCGGCCACGAACCCCTACCTCGCGTTCTCGGTCATCCTCGCCGCCGGCCTCGCCGGCATCGAGGAAGGACTCGAGCTGCCCCCCGAGGCGGCCACGAACGTGTACGCGATGACCGACCTCGAGCGCAAGGCTGCCGGCCTGCGGCCGCTCCCCCAGTCGCTCGCCGAAGCGCTCGACGAGATGGAGAAGTCCGAACTGGTCGCCGAAGCGCTCGGTGAGCACATCTTCGAGTGGTTCCTGCGCAACAAGCGCTCCGAGTGGGCCGACTACAAGGCCCACGTCTCACAGTTCGAACTGAGCCGCTACCTCCCGAACTGGTAACACCCCGCGAACTGGCACACCCCGTGAACGAACCCCTCCTCCTCTTCCCCGACCCGGTCCCGCCGGAGCTCGCCCAGACCCTCGACCTCGCCGGCTACCCCTGGAAGCCGGTGAGCGACGAGCACGCGGCCGACCGCCAGGAGCCGCCCGACGGCTGGGCCGGCGCCATCGTGTGCGCCGACACCGAGCCCGACCGGGCCTTCGCGGTCTGCCGGTCGCTCCGCAAGCGCGACGTGCCCCTCGAACCGCTCCTGCTCCTCGTCTCGGGCGCACAGCTCACCGACCTCGAACACCGCGACGACCTGTTCGACGACTTCATGCTCACGCCCTTCCACCCCCGTGAGCTCGAGGCCCGGCTCAAGCACCTGTTCCGGCGCACCGGGCGCGGCACCCGTCCCGAGCTCATCGAGTACGGCGACCTCGTCCTCAACCTCGAGACCTACCAGGCCGCGGTGAGCGGACGACCGATCGACCTCACCTACATGGAGTACGAGCTGTTGAAGTTCCTCGCCTCGCACCCCGGCAAGGTGTTCACCCGCGAGACCCTCCTCAGCCGGGTGTGGGGCTACGAGTACTACGGCGGTGCCCGCACCGTCGACGTCCACGTGCGGCGTCTGCGCGCCAAGCTGGGCGAGGAGCACGCCGGCCTCATCCAGACCGTTCGCTCGGTGGGTTACTCGTTCGGCCAGTCGCGCTGGGGCGCCTGAACCTCCGCGGACCCGATCGCTCGCGCCTGCCTGGACGCGACGATGGCCGCCCCGGAGGGCGGCCATCGACGTTTTCTGGAACTGATCGTCAAACGGCGCGGACGTCCTGGGCCTGGTCGCCCTTCGGGCCCGAGGTGACCTCGAACTCGACGGCCTGTCCCTCTTCGAGGGAGCGGTAACCCGAACCCTGGATGGCGGAGAAGTGCACGAAGACGTCGCTCCCGCCCTCACGGGAGATGAAGCCGTAGCCCTTCTCCGCGTTGAACCACTTGACGGTACCGGTAGCCAAGACCGATCCCCTTTCCTCTTCTGGGGTCGGCATGAGCCGGCATCCCACCTACTGAAGCGCCGAAAGGGTAACCCACCCGGACCCTTCTGCACAGGGAAACGTGTGAAATTCGTCTCATTGGCGCGTCGGCGCGCCCGCGGTCAGCGGTTGAGGTCGATGAGCTCGCTGCCTGCGTGCTCGACCTCGCCGTTGTGGCGGAGCGCGATCCCGAGCACCACGGCGATGGCGGCCCCGGTGAGGATGAACGTGACGGGGAGCACCACGAGCAGACCGATGGCGGTGAGGATCGGAGCGAGCATGGGGCCGATCCTAGGCGACGTGGGCCCAGGCCTCGATCTCGACGAGCGCCCCGATCGGCAGCTCGGCGACCCCGATGGCCGAGCGCGCGGGGCGGTGGTCGCCGAAGAAGGCCGTGTACACCTCGTTCATCAGCGGATAGTCGCTCATGTGCCGCAGGAACACGGTGGTCTTCACGACCTGCTCCTTCGTGGCGCCCTCGCTCTGGAGCAGCGCCTCCATGTTGGCGAGCGCCTGCTTCAGCTGACCCTCGGTGCCCCCGTCGACGAGCCGCCCGTCGGCGATCCCCACCTGGCCGGACACGACGAGCCACTCGCCGGCTCGGACGATCGGGGTGTACGGACCGACGGGGGTGGCCATGGGACGTCCTCTCGTTGCGACGGTCAGGTGCTGCGCACAGTCTGGCCGGTGGGCCAGTGCGGTGGTAGCCCCTGGTGCTGCCACACCGCGGCGGCGACGGCCGCGAACACCGCGTCGGAGCCGTTCACCGCCGGGGCGGCGGAGTGCTCGACGACGACCTCGATCGGCGGCGTGTCGACGGCGCGGAGCACGCCGAAGGAGCGGATCGTGAGGTCGTGCACCTCGCCCTCGTCGTCGACCGCGAGCCCTTCGCTCGTGACCCATCCGAGCGCCATGTGGGCCGCGCCGATGCAGTAGGAGCGGAGGACCACCTCGTCGAGCACCTCGCCGCACTCGACCCGGACCTGCACCCCCGTGTCGGCGACGGAGGCCTCGGCCCGTGCCCCTTCGGGGCTCACGATGCGGGTCTCGCCGGCCACCGCCGCGAGGAGCACCGCGGCCTCGACCCATCCCGCCCCGCGGAGGTCGGCGGAGGTGGGCGGCCCGGGGACGTCGACCTCCTCGACCACCAGGCCGGGCGCCACCGCGGTGATGGCGGCGGCGATGCCCGGAGTGCGCACGACCCGGACGACGCCGGTTCCGTCACGACGCACACCCGCGGCGATCGGCGGACGCTTCGGCCCGGTGCGGACCGTGTCCTCCCGTGACAGGACGACCCGCACCGCCCGGCCGTGCTCGTCGGCGAGGCGTCGGGCGACCGCGGGTGCGACGCTCGCGAGCTTGCCGCCGAAGGCACCGCCGTTCGCGAGGGGGGTGGCGGGCTCGCCGCCGGGCTCGCACCACGAGGCGTCGGTCTCGAGATAGGCGGGCTCGACCCAGGAGGTGCGGAGGGTGAGCTCCCACTCGCCATCGGGGAGGGCCAGGGGTGGCTCGGCGGCCACGGTGGTGCGCCGGCCCTGGATCTTGCCGGCCTGCCGGCGGGCCTCGCCGAGCGTGTCGGCGACCACCCAGCCGCCCCGGCCGTCGGGCACGGCGACGAGGGCGTCGAGGGGTGCGGTGTCGTCGGCGAAGCCGCCCGCGCCGAGCGCCACGTGTGGCCCCACCGCCTGGGGCGACCTGCCCTCGATGGCGGCGCGCCGTTCGGCCGCGGCGAGATCGCGGTCGGCGGACGGGGGCTCGTGGCGCGCGTGCCACGCGTCGAGGATCGTGCGCCAGCCGGTGCACCGGCAGAGATGGGCCTGGAGCGCCCGCTCGACGTCGGCGTCGCTGGCGTCGGCCTTCTTCGCCTCGAGGCCGTGCAGGCGCACGATGATGCCCGGCGTGCAGAAGCCGCACTGGCTCGCGCCGGTGGCGCAGAACGCGTCGCTCCAGCGCGCCCGGTCGGCGTCGGGAAGCCCGTCGAGGGTGGTGACGGCGCGCCCGGCCACCCGACGCGCGGGGGTCACGCACGCGACGCGGGGCTGGCCGTCGACGAGCACCGTGCAGCACCCGCACTGGCCCTGCGGGCTGCACCCGTCCTTCGGTGCGCGCACGCCGAGCCGGTCGCGCAACACCTCGAGCAGCGAGGCGCCGTCGTCGGCGACCTCGATCTGCCGCCCGTCGACCTCGAACTGGAGGGTCAGCTGAATGACTGGCCGCAGCCGCAGGTGCGGCTGGCGTTCGGGTTGTTGATGGCGAACCCGGCGTCCTGGAGGCCGTCCTTGTAGTCGAGCGTGGCACCGGTGAGGAGCTGGGCGCTCGACGGGTCGGAGACGACCTTCACGCCACCGAACTCGGCCGCGAGATCGTCGTCGGCCACGTCGGTGTCGAAGAACATCTCGTAGCTGAAGCCCGAGCAGCCGCCAGGCCGCACCGCCACGCGCAGGGCGAGCGACGGATCACCTTCGGCCTCGATGAGCTGCTTGACCTTGACCGCAGCGTTATCGGTGAGCGTGATCACTCGGAGTCCTCCTGAGAGCTCGGTTGAACGACATGGTACCGACGCATGGCCCGATGCGACGCATCGACGGTGCCGGCGTCATCAGGCCGGGACCTCGACCCGGCACGGCGTGCGGTCGACGAGGGTGTGGAACGCCACCGGACAGGGGCCGTCGATGCCGGCGAGGAACCCCTCGACCATGCCACGGTGCAGCGCGCAGACCACCGCCGGGTTCTCCTCGGCGAGCGCGGCGAAGGGGCAGTGGGCGAAGGCGATGGAGGCGACGTCGTCCTCGATCGCGACCTCGGGATCGAACCCCATCGCATCGAGCTCGGTCATCAGCGCCTCGACCGCCGGGGCACCCGACTCCCACGGCTGGGCGTCGCGCGCGCCCTGCTCGCGCCCCGCGGCGACCGCCGCCGACGGGTCGATGTCGGCGTCGACGACGAGGTGCAGGAGCATGCGGGCGAGCGTGGGGTACGGCGAGGGCTCGAGGCCGAGCGACGGAGCGTCGGGCGCGAGGGCATAGACGTGCTGGGGCCGCCCGACCCCGCTGCGTGCCTCGGCGCGGACCTCGAGCAGCCCCACCTCGCGCATGCGCTCGAGGTGCGGGCGCACGGTGTTCACGTGGAGGTCGAGGGTGGCCGCGATGTCGGCGGTGGACCGGGGGGCGGGCGACCGGGCCAGCTCGAGGTAGATGGCATAGCGCGTGTTGTCGCCGAGCGCCTTGAGGATGGCGAGGCGCGGGGGGCGATCGGTGCTGCGGGGGGCAGCTGGGGTCGCGTCGGCCACGTCCGGGAGTTTACACGGCGCACTCCGGTAAAATGCGGGCGTGTCCGAGTCCAGCGACCGCCCGACCGCCGCTCCGCCCACCGCCACGACGGAGCTCGCGGCACCCACACCCGACGACATCGTCGCGATGCTGCGCGGCGTCATCGACCCCGAGCTCGGCAGCGACATCGTCGATCTCGGCATGGTCAAGGGGGTCGAGGTGAACCCCGGCGGCGAGGTCCGCGTCACCATCGCCCTCACCACCGCCGGCTGCCCGCTGCGCGCCCAGATCCAGCGCGACGCCCGCACCCGCGTCGAGTCGATGCCCGGAGTGTCCGCGGTGCGCTTCAGCTGGACCGAGCTCACCGCCGACGAGAAGGCCCGCACGATGAGCCGCGCTCGCCTCAACGCCCAGGAGCGGGCCCCCGACACCGCCGTCCCGCCCACCACCAAGGTCGTGGCGATCGCGTCCGGCAAGGGCGGCGTCGGCAAATCGTCGGTCACGGTCAACCTCGCGGTGGCCGTGGCGGCCCAGGGGTTCACCGTCGGCGTGCTCGACGCCGACATCTGGGGGTTCTCGGTTCCCCGCATGCTCGGCGTCGAAGGCCGGCTCTCGGGTGTCGAGGGCCCCCACGCGGAGGGCGAGCGCCCGAAGATCGCCCCGGTCACCAAGCCGGTGGGCGACGGGCGCATCGAAGTCGTGTCGATGGGCCTGCTCGTCGACGCCGAGGAGACCGCGCTGATGTGGCGAGGGCTCATGCTGAACCGGGCCGTCCAGCACTTCCTCGAAGACGTGCAGTGGGGCGACCTCGACTACCTCTTCATCGACATGCCCCCAGGCACCGGCGACGTCGCCATGGGTCTCGCCCGCATGCTGCCCCGCACCGAGATGCTCATCGTCACCACCCCGGCCCTCACCGCCCAGAAGGTCGCGATCCGGGCGGCGTCGATGGCCCACAAGAGCCACGTGCGGGTGGCGGGCGTGGTCGAGAACATGAGCGCCTTCGTCTGCGACCACGGCGAGAGCTACCCGCTCTTCGGCAGCGGCGGCGGCGAGCTGCTCGCCCACGACGCCGGCGCGCCGCTGCTCGGCCAGATCCCCCTCGAGCCGTCGGTCGCGGCCGGCGGCGACACCGGCTCCCCCATCGCCCTCGGTGAGGGCCCGGCGGCCGACGCGTTCCGCGCCCTCGCCGAGCGGCTGGTCACCGAGGCCGTGCCACCGGTCGAGATGGCCGGCTGCAGCGCCCGCATGCTCGACGCGGCGGCCGCCGCGCTCGACGCCCTCGACCTCTGACGCGCTCCCACTCGCGCGAACATGCGCCACTTCGGGGCGCATACCGCCCGAGATCGACGCAGGTTCGGTCGAAGTTGAACAGGGACGTCAGCGGCTGAGGCGGCGGCGGTCCTGCTCGCGCAGGATGCGCTTGCGCACTCGGAGACTGGCGGGGGTGATCTCGACGAGCTCGTCGTCGGCGATCCACTCGATGGCGGTCTCGAGGGTGAGCACCCGGGGTGGGGTGAGCTTGATGGCGTCGTCGGCCGCGTGGGTGCGGATGTTCGTCTTCTGCTTCTCGCGGCACACGTTGACGACCATGTCGCCGCCCCGCGACGTCTCGCCGACGATCATCCCCTCATAGACCGTGACCCCTGGCCCGATGAACATCTCGCCCCGCTGCTGGAGGTTGTCGAGGGCGTAGCCGGTGGACACCCCGGAGCGGTCGGCGATCATCGCGCCGCCGCTGCGGGTGGGGAGGTCGCCGGCCCACGGGATCCAGCCCTCGTGGTGCTGGTGCATGAGGGCGGTGCCGCGGGTGGCGGTGAGGAGCAGGGACCGGAAGCCGAGGAGCCCCCGGGACGGGGCCTCGAGGGTGACGATGGTGCGACCGGTGTCGCCCGGTCGGAGGTCGATGACCCGACCCTTGCGCGGCGCGACCGCCTGGGTGACGGTGCCGACGTGCTCGTCGGGCACGTCGATGACGGCCCGCTCGAGCGGCTCGTGGCGCCTGCCGTCGATCTCACGGACGAGCACCTCGGGCCGGCTCACCTGGAGCTCGTAGCCCTCGCGCCGCATGCTCTCGATGAGCACCGCGAGCTGGAGCTCGCCGCGGGCCGCCACCTCGATGACATCGGGTGAGCCGGTCTCGGCGAGACGGATGGAGACGTTGCCGAGCACCTCGCGGTCGAGGCGCTCACGGAGGTGGCGGGAGGTGAGGAACTGCCCGTCCTTGCCCGACAGCGGGGAGGTGTTCACCCCGAAGGTCATGCGCATGACCGGCTCGTCGACGGTGAGCCGAGGGAGCGGCTTCGGGTGGGTCGGATCGGCGAAGGTGTCGCCGATCTCGACCTCGGGGAACCCGGCGAGTACGAACAGGTCGCCGGCGCACCGCTCGTCGACCTCGGAGCGGCCGAGGCCGTCGATGCCGAAGAGGTTCGAGAGCTTCCGGCGCACCGGAGCGTCGTCGTCCCCGCCGAGCAGCGTCACCTGCTCGCCCTTGCGGAGCGTGCCCTGCACGACCCGCCCGACGGCGAGACGCCCGAGGTAGTCGGAGGCGTCGAGGTTGGTGACCATCGCCTGGAGCGGCGCGTCGGGGTCGCCGAGCGGGGCGGGAATGGTGTCGAGGAGCGTGTCGAGCAGCGGCGAGAGGTCGGCGCCGGGCTCGGGGACGCCGAGGCCCACCATGGCCCGACCCTCACGAGCGACCGCGGCGATGACCGGGAAGTCGATGTGGTGGTCGCCGGCGTCGAGGTCCATGAACAGCTCGTAGATCTCGTCGAGCACCTCGCGTGGCCTCGCATCGGCCCGGTCGACCTTGTTGACCACCACGACGGCGGGGAGATCGGCCGCGAGGGCCTTGGAGAGGACGTAGCGGGTCTGGGGCAGGGGCCCCTCCGCCGCGTCGACGAGCAGCAGCACGCCGTCGACCATCGTGAGCGCCCGCTCGACCTCGCCGCCGAAGTCGGCGTGACCCGGCGTGTCGACGAGGTTGATCCGCACGCCCTTCCAGGTGATCGAGGCCGCCTTGGCGAGGATGGTGATGCCCCGCTCGCGTTCCTGATCGCCGCTGTCCATCACCCGCTCGACGAGCTCGGCGTTCGCGCGGAAGGTGCCGGCCGCGCGCAACATCGCGTCGACCAACGTGGTCTTGCCGTGGTCGACGTGCGCGACCAGGGCCACGTTGCGGAGGGGGAGTCGGGTTGTCGACAAGGGGGGCGAGCCTACAGGTCCTCGATGAGTTGTCCCTCAGCGGGGGCGATGGCCCGGAGGCGCTTGTACTGCCGCTGGGTGAGGTCGACGTGCTCGCGTGCGTCGCCGGCGAAGAGCACCCGCTCCTCTTCGAGGAAGTAGACGACCCGGGGGCCGTCGGGGGTGGAGATCGCGGAGGCGACGAGACGGAACTCGGTGCCGAGCACCGTGAAACCGTCGGGCTCGGTGGTGTCGGCGCCGTCGACCGCGACGTCGGCGATCGCGACGACCTCGGCACCGGTGCGCTTCGCGAGCCCGACGGTGCCGCGCTGGTCGCCCGAGCCGGTGGAGAGGATCCAGCGGATGCGGTCGCCGCCACACCCGGCGATGGCGTCGAGGTGGTGGGCGAGATCGGGGCCGGGGTCGATGACCGCGATCTCGTCGATGCCGACGAGGTAGGTGTTGGGGCCGACCTCACCGTCGAGGTCGACCGCGATGCGGCGCACGAGGGGGCTCAGCGCCCTGGCGACCCCGGGCACGATGGGGGGTGGGAGATCGACGACGTCGTCGGTCACAGAGCTGCTCCTTGATAGCCAGGGTCTCCGGGGAGAGAGATGCGGGTGCCGCCCGGTTCGGGCACCGTGTGCGGTCCGCCGCGATGGGCCTGCGCCGCGGTGAGGACCTCGTCGGCGGTGGTGAAGCGGGTGAGCGCTTCGAGGTTGCGGGCCGTGGGGAAGATGATGTCGACCTCGCCCGCCTCGGCCCGGGCGAGGGCGTCGGCGGGGCGGACCCACATGCTGGCGACGGTCTCACGGTCGTCGTGCAGGCCCACCTGGGCCTCGGGTGCACGGGCGACGAAGAACCGCGTGTCGTAGCGCCGGGAGGGGCCGACCGGGGTGACCCAGTGCGAGAAGTAGTGGAGGGCGTCGGACGCGAGCGTGAGACCCTCGGCGCGGCACAGCTCGACGAGTGACAGCTCGCCGGCGTCGACCCGACGGCGGTGCTCG
>CAZAVX010000090.1:0-11987 GCA_964488835.1 uncultured Iamiaceae bacterium
GCAGGAGGCGGCGGTGGCGTGGGAGCCGCGGCAGGAGGCGGCGGCGGCGTGGGCGCCGCAGCAGGAGGAGGCGGCGGCGGCGGGACGGCGCCCTCGGGGGTCGTCTGGTCGTTCTCGGGTGCCTGATCGGACATCGCGCGTGCTCCTCGCTCGGGGGGCCTCGTGCGCAGACTAGACGGCCCCGCGCGGCAGGAGGGCCCGAGGGACGAGCCGTCAGTCGCCGTCGTCGTGGTGGGGCCGCAGGTCGACGCGCAGGGTGAGCACCCCGTCCTCGAGGGTGGGTACCGCGTCGCCGATGATGGCGAAGTCCTGGTAGTCGAGCTGGGCCTGCCGCACGAAGCGGGCGCGCTCCTCACCGGCGATCGGGGGCAACGGGCGGTTCTTCACGGCCTGGGCCCGCTCCCGGAACCGCTGGATCATCTCGTCGAGGTCGAGTCCGTCAGCCATGGTTCCACCGTATCGCCACCCGCACGTTCGCTCGGCACGGGGTCGAGGTCGCTGTCTGCGCCCGTCCCCAGGTCGGCCTCGTCGTCGAGGAGGGGCGGCCGCGTGATCCACCAGTAGTAGACCGCGAGCCCGGCGAGCAGCACCGCCACGGCGACGAGGCCGATCACCACCCGGCGGATGACCCGCTCCGCGTCGTCGGACTCGTCGGTGGTCGCCACCGTCTCGACGGCCGTGTCGCCCTGGGCGTCGGCCCCGTCGACATCGCTGCCCTCGGCCGTCGTGGGGTCGGGGGTCAACTGCCGGCGACCGTCGGGCGGACCGGCCACGAGCAACGGGTTGACGCCGGTGGTCGGGGTGCTGTCGGACCTCGGCACCGTGGTGTCGACGACCGTGGAGGTCACCGACGGCTCGGCGGTGGTGCTCGTCGTGTCCGGGGTCGACGTGCTCGTGGTCGTCGACGGCTCGTCGACCGCGTCGGTGGTGCTCGTGCTCGTCGAGCCGGGGTCGCCGCCCTCGTCGGGCACAGTGGTCGGGGGCTCACCCTCGTCGACCGACGTGGGGGTGGTGGGATCGGGGTCGACCTCGTCGACCTGGGCGATCGCCGGCGACGCGACGACGAGGACACCGAACGCCACGAGGGCCACGACCGCTCGGCGGAGCGCAGTGGTGGGTCCGGATCGTTGGTGGAGCAGCACGGGAATGGAGACCTACCTGGGTCGGGGCCGCCGAGGCAGCAACGATGCTATCGAGTGGCCGGCCCCGCCCCCGGTCACCGCTGGTGCGCGGGACACCACCAGGTGGTGCGACCACCGACGACGTCGCGTCGCAGCGCGGTCCCGTCGCGCGGGCAGACGCCGCCTGGCGTGCGGTGCTCCTGGAGGTCGCCGGTGTGCGAGCCTCCTCGCTCGCCGAGCTCGCGGAGCACCTCGTCGATCGCCACGGAGAGGCGGTCGAGCTCCTCGCCGTCGAGCTCCCCAGCAGCGCGCCGCGGATCGAGTTCGGCCCGCCACAGGATCTCGTCGGTGAGCAGGTTGCCGAGCCCGGCGATGCGGCGTTGGTCCATGAGACGCGCCTTGAGCGCGGCCCGGCTCGACGCGAGCGCCTCACGGAGCTCATCGGGGCCGATCCCGAGGGCGTCGACGCCGAGATGGTCCTCGTCGGGGTCGAGCTCGGCCCAGCCGAGGCGCCGGGGATCCGAGACCCACATCGCGCCCCCGTCGTCGAAGCCGACGACGAGGCGCCGCCACTCGGGTCGGTCGCCTCGTCCCGAGTAGATGAGTTCCTCGATCTCCGCCGCACCGTCGACGATCAGTCTCCCCGTCATCCCGAACCGGAGGCCGAGGGTCGCCCGATCCGTGTCGACGAGGAGGAGCTTGCCCCGCCTCCTCACGCCCTCGACCAACGCGCCCTCGAGCACCTCGGGGTCGGCCTCGGTCCGCCAGAAGGCGGGGTCGGGCGTCTCCACGCGAGCGATGCGACGCCCGACGGTCGTCGCCGCCTGCCGACGGTAGATCTCGACCTCCAAGAGCTCCGGCACGCCCGGCACCGTAGCGACCGGCCGGCCCCGCGAGGTTCAGCCGGCGAGCAGGTGTCCGCCCCCGCCGTGTCGGTCCTCGGCGTCGCCGACCTCGAGCGGGAGACCCTCGTCACGCCAGCCCTCGATGCCGCCGATCATCTCCTTCACGGGGATCCCGAACGACGCCAGGCGGGCGGCGGCCTTGGTGGCGGCGTTGCACGACGAGCGCCAGCAGTAGGTGACGAAGAGGTCGGCCCCGTGCTCGACGAGCACCTGGCGGGCCCACGCCTCGGTGAGCTCACGGTAGGGCCCGCTGACGGCTCCTGGCAGGTGGGCGGCGCGGTACGCCTCGGGACTCCGGGCGTCGAGGAGCACGAACCGGACGGCGCCGCGCTGCAGGTCGTTCCACACGTCCGACGGGTCGGTCTCCACGGCGAGGCGACCCGCGAAGTGGACCACCGCACGATCGGGAGGGGCGGGCGGCACCGCGGTGACGAGCGACGGCACCGTCGGCTCGGATGCCGGCGCGAGCGCGGCGGTCGCGCCGTTGGCTCGGCGACCGGTGCGGTGCTCGATGACATGACCGCACCAGCAGCGCAGGCGCACGGTGATCGCCCCGTCGCGCTGGTCGAGGCCGACGATCGAGCGGGTCGAGAGCAGGGCGGTCCCCCCGTGGCCGTCACAGTGCACGTCGAACATCTCGATCTTCTCCTCGTTCTCTCCGCTCCGGTCGGGCCTCCCGATGACACCGACGTACGGTCAGCGTCTCCCGTCAGGCTCTCGACGGCCATTGGCAGAAATGCCATCGTGCGCTAGGTTTCTGCCATGCCCGCGCGCCACCTCGTCGTCGCCGCGCTCGACGAGCGCACCAACCCCTTCGAGCTCGCCGTGGCCTGCGAGGTGTTCGGGCTCGACCGACCGGAGCTCGACGTCGAGTGGTACGACTTCCTCGTCGCGGGCACACGTCCCGAGGCCCGGCCCGCGGTTCGCGCGGGCGGGCTCGTCCTCTCCACCACTGCCGGGGTCGAGGCCTTCGACCGTGCCGACACCATCATCGTGCCGAACGCCCCCACCAGCGGCGACGCCTGCACGCCCGAGTTCGCCGAGGCGCTCCGACGCGCGCACCGGCGCGGCGCCCGACTCATCTCCTTCTGCAGCGGCGCGTTCGCACTCGCCGCGGCCGGCCTGCTCGACGGTCGGCCGGCCACCACCCACTGGCTCTACGCCGACCGGCTCGCGGCGCGGTGGCCGTCGGTGCAACTCCGAGCCGACGTGCTCTACGTCGACGACGGCGACATCCTCACCTCGGCCGGCACCGCGGCGGCCATCGACGTGTCGCTCCACGTCGTGCGCCTCGACCACGGCGCCGACGTCGCCAACCAGGTCGCCCGCCGCATGGTCGTGCCGCCCCACCGCGACGGTGGGCAGGCCCAGTTCATCGCCACGCCGGTGCCCGACCGGCCCACACGGTGCGACACGCTCGCCCCGGTGCTCGACTGGATCCTCGCCAACCTCGACCAGCCGCTCACGGTCGGCGCGATGGCGGCGCAGGCGCTGACGAGCCCTCGCACGTTCGCCCGGCGCTTCACCGCCGAGGTGGGCGAGACGCCCCTCCAGTGGCTCATCCGCCAGCGCGTGCACCGCGCCCAAGCCCTGCTCGAGACCACCGAGATGGGCCTCGACCACATCGCCTCGGCGTGCGGCTTCGGGTCCGCCGCCTCGCTGAGGGTGCACTTCCAGCGGGTGGCCGGCACCTCGCCGAGCGCCTACCGACGCACGTTCCGCCAGGCGCTGGGCTCCGCCTGACGGCGCGTCAGGCCGGGATGCGGTCGAGCGCGGCGAGCACGTCGGCGACGAGGTCGTCGGGGTGCTCGAGGCCGGCCGAGAGCCGCACGGTGCCGGGGCCGATGCCTGCCGCCGCGAGTTCGTCGGGTGTGAGGCTCACGTGGGTGGTGGAGGCGGGATGGGTGACGAGGGTCTCGGGCCCACCGAGCGACGACGCGAGCTGACAGAGCTCGGTGGACTCGACGAACACCTTGCCGGCCTCGAGCCCACCGGCGAGGTCGAAGCTCACGAGGCCGCCGAAGTGGTCCATCTGGCTGGCGGCGAGCTCGTGGTGGGGGTGGGAGCGCAGCCCCGGGTACCGCACGCAGGCGACCTTGGGGTGGCCCTCGAGCAGCTCGGCGATCCGAGCCGCGGTGGCGCACTGCCGCTCGAACCGCACGCCGAGGGTGCGCAGGCCCCGCAGGCCGTTCATCGCGTCGAACGGCGAGGCGTTCGCGCCCTGGAGCACGGCGAAGCCCCACAACCACTGGAGCAGCTCTTCGCTGCCCGCCACGACGCCGAGCGACGCATCGTTGTGGCCGCCGATGGCCTTGGTGGCCGAGTGCAGCACGAGGTCGACCCCGTGTTCGAGGGGGCGCTGTGCGAGCGGCGTGGCGAACGTGGAGTCGACGACGGTCATCGGACCCTTGATGGCTCCGAGCGCCTCGAGGTCGATGATGTCGAGCTGGGGGTTGGCGGGTGTCTCGGCGAAGACGAGCACCGTCTTGCCCGGGCGGACCGCGGCCTCGAACGCGCCGGGCTCGGTGCCGTCGACGAAGGTGACGTCGATGCCGAAGCGGGGACAGGCCGACTGGAGCAGCAGCTGGGTGCCCGCGTAGAGCTGGCGCTGGGCGACGATGTGGTCACCCGCCGAACACAGCCCGAGGATGACGGCGCTCACCGCGCCCATGCCGGACGCGAACGCCCGGGCGGTCTCGGCACCCTCGAGGTCGGCGATGGCATCCTCGAAGGCCCGGACCGTGGGGTTCCCGTAGCGGCTGTAGAAGCGCGACTCCCCGACGACGGTGGCCATCCGCCTGCCGTCCTCGACGGTCGGGGTGACGAAGGTCGTGGTCGCCCAGAGGAGGGGCGCGAGCGCGGTGTCGTTGTCGGCCCGACCACCTCGGATGGCGCGGGTCTCTGGATGGAGGCGGTCAGACATCGGGGCGGGTCTCCTCGAGGAGGGCGGTGAGCGCCGGGCCGACCTGGCCGGGCTCGAGCAGGAAGCCGTCGTGGCCGTGGGGGCTGGTGATCTCGACGTGGTCGAACAGCACGCCGCGTGCGGCGAGCTCGTCGCGGAGGAACTCCTGTTGATAGGGCGGGTAGAGCGTGTCGGAATCGATCGCGAGGGTGAGCACCGGCGAGGCGATGCGGTCGAGGGCGGGGCCCACTCCCCCGCGCTTGCGGCCGACGTCGTGGAGGTCCATCGCCTTGTTCAGCACGAGGTAGCTGTTCGCGTCGAAGCGGCGGACCAGCTTCTCGCCGTGGTAGTCGAGGTAGCTCTCGACCTGGAACCGGTCCCAGAGGCCCAGGCGATCGACCGGCTCGACGCTGCGCCGCTCGAAGCGCTCCTGGAAGACCCGTTCGCTGCGGTAGTGGATCTGGGCGATCGCCCGGGCCAGGGCGAGCCCCTCGTGCGGGCCGTCGCCGGGCTCGGCGTCGTAGTAGTCGCCGTCGCGCCACCGCGGATCGAGGGCGATGGCGCGGCGGCCGACGTGGCTCCACGCGATCTGCTGGGCGCTGGCGGCGGCAGAGGTGGCGAGCACCGCCGCGGCGCGCACCCGCTCGGGGTACATGATCGCCCACTCGAGCGCCTGCATCCCGCCCATCGACCCGCCGATGACCGTGTGCCAGCGCGCGATGCCGAGGTGGGTGGTGAGCAGCGCCTGGGTGCGAACGATGTCGCGGATCGTGACGACCGGGAAGCGCGCGCCGTAGGGCCGGCCGGTGCGCGGGTCGTCCGATGCCGGCCCGGTGGTGCCCTGACATCCGCCGAGGACGTTCGCGCACACGACGAACCAGCGGTCGGTGTCGACCGCCTTGCCCGGTCCGACGAGGTCGTCCCACCACCCCGCGACGGGGTGGCCGTGGCCGCTCGGGCCGGCGACGTGGGAGTCGCCGGTGAGGGCGTGGCAGATCAGCACCGCGTTGGTGGCATCCTCGTCGAGCTCGCCCCAGGTCTCGAAGGCGATGTCGAGCCCGCGGAGCACGCCGCCGCCCTCGAGGGCGAAGGGTCGCTCGGCGGGGATGTGGACGAACTGGCGGTGCCCGACCTCGTCGCCCGGACGCCACGCCCCGGTGACCGGCAGGCGGCTCGGATGGGTGCGAGGGCGGTGCGAGCGCGCCAGCCCGTCGCCGGTCAGCGGCGGGACGTACGGAACGGGCTGCTCGTGGGGATCGACCGGAGTCTCGCCGCTCATCGAGCGCGGGTCCGTCGGCGGGTGCAGGCGGGGTCGCGCACGGTGCGAGCGTAGTGGTGTGTGCAGATCCATCGGACTCCTCGGCGTGTTCGGACACCAGGAGACCGGCTCGGGGAGGTGGACGCCCTCGGCTGCGGATCGAGCACGAGGCTCAGACGCTTCGTTGCCGGCGAACCGGCCACATCCCCACCGAGGTGGGAGGCACCTTGGGCGTCCAGATCCCAGGTTGCCGAGCCCGACGGATCGGGCCACTCCTGATGCGCCGTCCAGACTCGCCCGAGACCCCGAGCGGCGTCAAGTGCGTTGACCGGCGGGGGCGGTCGGTCGGGAGAGCCCGGTCAGCCTCCTGCGGCCACCTCGGCGCGGGCGCGGGCGGTGAGCCCCTTGTAGTCGACCTTCCCGTTGGCCGCCCGGCCGATGGTGTCGACGACGACCAGGTAGCGGGGGGACTTGTACGCCGCGAGGCTGGCTCGCACGTGCGTGCTCAGCTCGTCGAGCCCCGGCGCGGTCGTGCCCTCGGGTTCGACGACCGCGCAGATCGCCTCGCCGAAGCGGTCGTCGGGCACGGCGACGCACACGGCGTCGCGCACCGACGGATGGCGCTTGAGCACCTCCTCGACCTCCTCGGGGAACACCTTCTCACCGCCGGTGTTGATGCACACCGAGCCGCGGCCGAGGAGGTTGAGGGTGCCGTCCTCGTTGACGGTGGCCCAGTCGCCGGGGATCGAGTAGCGCACGCCGTCGACGACCCGGAAGGTGGCGTCGGTCTTGGCCTGGTCCTTGTAGTAGCCGACGGGCTGGGGGCCTCCGACCGCGACCATGCCGGCCTCGCCGGACCCGGGCACGACCTCGCGCCCGTCCTCGGTGAACACCTTGCAGCGCGGGCCGACCTTGAAGCGGGCGGTGGACTCGGTGGCGCCCGCCCGGGAGACCGAGGTTCCCATGCCGAGGGCCTCCGAGGACGAGAAGTTGTCGGAGAGCACGACCTGGGGGATGTGGCGGATGAGCCCGTCCTTCACCTCCTGGCTCCACATGACGCCCGAGGAGATCATGGCGAGCACGCTCGACGTGTCGTAGCCACCGGGGTTCGCCTCGAGCTCGGCGAGCATCGGGCGGGCGAACGCGTCGCCGACGATGGCGAGCACGTGGATCGACCGCTCCTCGACGACCCGCCACAGCTCGGCGGGGTCGAAGCGGCGGCTCGGAAGGGCGACCACCGCCCCGCCGACCTGCATGGTGCCGAACGCGGTGAACTGGCCGGTGCCGTGCATCATCGGGCAGGCGACGAGCAGGTTCACGCCCCCGGTGGCTCGTTCGGCGATCTCGTCGAGGCTCTCTGCCGGCGGGATGCCGACGAGCGCGTTGCCGCCCCTGCCGAGCGCGGTGACGAGATCGTCCTGGCGCCACATGACGCCCTTCGGCATGCCGGTGGTGCCGCCGGTGTAGAGCATCAGCAGGTCGTCGCCGCTGCGGCCCCAGGGCGGGACCATCCGGTCGGCGCCGTCGCCGACCAGCGCCTCGTACGACACCGCCCACGGCGGGATGCCCGGCCCGTCGTCGACGGCGTACCAGCGCTTCACGAGCGGGAGCTGGCCGCGGATCGAGTCGAGGAGCTCGGCGAAGCTCGAGTGGAACACCACCGCCTCGGCGTCGGCGTTGTCGAAGAGGTACGCGACCTCTTCGGGGCCGTAGCGGTAGTTGGTGTTGAAGGGGACGAACGCGCCCTTGAACGACCCCTGGACGACCTCGAAGTACTCGGGCCCGTTGTAGAGGTAGCAGGCGACCTTCGACTGCTGGCCGAGGCCGGCGTCGCGCAGGTCGTGGGCGAGGGCGTTCGCCCGCCGGTCGAACTCGCGCCAGGTCCGCACGACGTCGCCGTGGATCTGCGCCGGTCGGTCGGGCACGGCCTCCGCGACCACCTCGAAGACGTCACCGAAGTTCCAACCCACGTGTTCCCCTCCCATGCGGGATGAGGATACCGATTTCGTGGGGACCGGGAGGCGGTCAGGCCTGGAGGGTGCCGTCCTGGATCTCGACGCTGCGGTCGGCGTAGTGGGTCATCCGGGTGTCGTGGGTGACGATGACCGCCGCGGTCTCCCGCTCCTTCACCTCTCGGGTGATCAGCTCCATGACCTGCTCGCCCATCTTGGTGTCGAGGGCGGAGGTCGGCTCGTCGATCAGCACGAGGGAGGGCTCGTTCATGAGGGCGCGACCGATGGCGACCCGCTGCCGCTCGCCGCCCGAGAGCTGGTTCGGGAGGTTCCCGGCGCGCTCGGCGAGGCCGAGCTCCTCGAGGAGCGTGTCGGCCCGCTGCCGCGCCTGACGACGGTCGCGCCGACCCATCTCGGCGACGACGAGGAGGTTCTCGCGGGCCGTGAGGAACGGCACGAGGTTCACCGCCTGGAACACGAACCCCACCTTCGCCCGACGGAACTCGGTGAGCTCCCGGCCCGACAGCGAGGAGATGTCCTGGCCGCCGACCACCGTGGTGCCCTCGGTCGCGGTGAGCAGCCCACCGGCGACCGACAACAGGGTGGTCTTGCCCGAGCCGGAGGGGCCGACGAGAGCGACGATCTCGTCCTCCTCGACGGTCAGCGTCGCGTGGTCGAGCGCGACGACCTCCGAGTCGCCGGATCGGTACACCTTGCGGACATCGGTCATCTCGAGGGCGGGCACGGGTCCTCCGGTCAGCTGATGGCGGAAGCGGGGTCGATGCGGATCACCCGGCGGAGGGTGATGGAACCGCCGAGGACGGCGGTGACGATCATGCCGACGGCGACCGACACCGCACGCGACGGTTGGAGGAGCAGCGGGATGTCGGGCGGCACGACCTGGGCGAGCGCGAGGGAGACCAGACCCCCGAGCACGAGCGCTCCGGCGGTGACGACGACCGCCTGGACGACGAGCCCGGCGAAGATCTGGGCGGACGACGCACCGACCGCCTTCAACACCCCGTACTGGGGCGTGCGCTCCATCGTGACGAACGCGAAGAACAGTGCGACGACCAACCCGGCGACGAAGAACGTCACGCTGATGATCTGGTTGAAGGTCGTGCGCTGCTCGGTGACGCCGGGGAGCGCGTCGATCGCGTCGTCGACGGTGCGCGTGGTGGTCGAGCCGGTGGCCTCGTCGATCGCCGACGCGACCACCTCGGGATCGGAGCCGTCGGCGACGGTGACCGCGAGCACCTGGAACGTGCCGTCGGGGAGCGCCGAATCGGGACGGGCGGTGGTGAGCACCTCGCGCCACGTGCCGGGCTCGACGAGCAGCCCGCCCTGGAGGAGGTACGCGATGTCGTCGACCCAGCCGACGACGGTGACCGGCACACGGCCGGGCCCCACCTCGATGGTGTCGCCCACCGCGACGTCGGCCGCTTCGAGGCGCCGGTCGGCGTACCCCTCCCCCGGTGCGGGCGGCTCCGGGACACCCTCGATCGCGCCTTCGTAGCCGACCACCGCGGCGTCGCCCAGCTCGCCGTCGGGCGAGCGGAAGCCGACGAGCGCCGTCCCGAGGCCGTGCACGGCGTCCACCTCGGGCAGGCCCTCGACCGTGGCGCGCAGGTCGGCGTCGATGCGCGAGCGGATGATCGAGTCGCGCGCGTCGGAGGAGAACACGAGCAGGTCGGCCTGTTGCTGGCGGTAGAGACCGGTGGAGCCGAGGAACAGGCCGTCGACGAGACCGCCGATGAGCAACAGGAGCACGGCGATGAGGGTGAGGGCGGACCCGGCGATGGCGAACTGACCCGGCCGCCGCCAGAGCTCGCGGAGCGCGAGGTTCATGCGAGCCCCCCGAGGCTCGGGCGGGTCACCGCGGTGGTGGGATCGACCTTCGCGACCCGGCGCAGCGAGGCGATCGAGGCGAGCAGTGCGAGCACGAGCACCAGCGCGCTCGTGGTGGCGATGAGGCGGGGATCGGCGTCGATCGGGAACGACTCACCCGACGCGGCACTGGCGGCCACCAACATCGCCGCCCCCACCACGATGCCGACCACGGTGACGAGGAGCACCTGGATGGCCACCGACCCGACGAGCGCCCGGTCGGAGTGGCCGACCGCCTTCAGGAGCCCGAGCGCCGGCAGCTTCTGCACGGTGATGATGAGGAAGAAGAACCCGACGACGAGGGTCACGACGACGAAGGCGAGGAACAGGATGAGGGCGAACGACTGGTTCACCGCCGAGACGCCCGGGAGCGCGCCGACGGCGGTGTCCCGGTCGAGTGCCTCGACGCCCTCGACCTGCTCGGTGATGCGGGTCGCGAGGTCGGTGGCGGCGACGCCGTCGGCAGGGTGGACGAGCACCGCGGACGGCAGCACCATCGGCGCGTCGGGGTTCACGATGCCGACCGCCTGTTCGTAGGTGGCGTAGGACGCGAACACCACGGGCTGCACGCTGAAGCGACTGTCGGCGGCGAGGCCGACCACCTCGATGGCGAGCTCGCCCCCCGCGCCGGTAACGGTGACGATCTCGCCGATGTCGAAGCCCGACGACCGGTCGGTGGAGCTGGCGACGCCCTCGAGATCGGTCTCGGGCAGACGGCCCTCCACGAGGCGGGTGGGTTCGCCGGGACCTCCGAGGTGGTATCCCCAGATCGAGGCGTCGGCCTCCTCGCCGCCCGCGGTGACGGTGAAGGTGCCCTGGCCGAGGGGGCCGCTCTCGGCCACGCCGTCGACCTCGGCGACTGCCGCGAGCTGCTCCTCGGTGACGAGCGAGCCGGCGAGGTTGCGGCGCGCCTCGTCGTTGTAGACGACGACCTCACCGCTCTGGTTCTCGAGGGCACCGGTGAAGTACCCGACGAGCGTGCCCATCAGGGTCTGCTGGAAGAGGATGAGGAAGACGAGCAGGCCGACGGCACCCGCGAGCAGTCCGAAGCGCAGCTTCGCTCGTCTGATCTCCCTGAGGGCGAGTCGCACGGTCACACTCTGGCAGGCGCTGACACGAATCGGACGACTCCGACCGATGTCACACCGCGGGGAGCCGGGCCGCCCACCAGTCGGTGACCGATTCGCCGCAGCCGTAGGCGCGGGTCATGGCGGCGGCAACATCCACGAGCACGTCCCGTCCGATGCCCCCGGCGAGGTGGGCGTCACGCAGCACCTCGGCCGACGTCGACCAGGTCGTGGCGTCGGCAGGGAGGGGCAGCTCGGCGACGTCGCGGGCCGAGAGCTTGATCGCGCCGGCAGAGCGGGCGGTGCCACCGTGACGGCTCAACGCGAGCGCCGACACGGGTGGCGCGAGGAGCACGGCGAGCGCTCGCCACAGGTCGTCGCCCTCCACGTGGGCGGCGAGCACCGGCGTGCCCGGGATCCATCGTCCCTCGGGGTCCGGAGCCGCTTCGACGACCCTCGTCTGGGTCGCGACCACGAGCTTCGGTCGGAGCCGGTCGTGCACCCACCGCTCGAGGGACGGGTCGCCCACGAGGGAGGCGACTGGCACCGCCGGGCGCATCCACCGCCGCCCGGCGACACGTGCCGGTCGACGCCCCCACTCGACCACGCCGGGCTCGACGAGCCCGCTCGTGACGAGCGGGGCGAGACCGGGGCGCCCGTCGTGCTCCACGACGTGCGGGGCGAGGCCGTAGAACTGGTCGCGGAAGCCCGCCGTCACCCTGACGAGGTCGCCGAGTCGACCACCGCTGACCACCGGATCCACCTCGGGGACTCCGAGCGCCGCCGCGGCGAGCCGGCTCCACGTCGGCTCCTCGGCGAGCTCGTCGCTGTCGACCTCGATCGGCACGATCGGGGTCCAGTCGGCCCCGGTCCACCGACGCACCGGCCGGCGCCG
>CAZAVX010000091.1:0-11437 GCA_964488835.1 uncultured Iamiaceae bacterium
GCTTCGTCGACCTCCGCATGCGCCCGACCGGGTACACGAAAGCCAACGGAGCCCCGGTCGCCAAGACTCCGCACTGCGTCGCGAAGAAATCCAACGACGGGCGCCTCCAGGGGCAGCCGGCCCTCGACCCCGTCAACGAGATCGCGTAGCGCCTCGACAACCGGATCAGCGACGATCCGTGGATCGAGGGGTTCAAGCTCCAGCACGGCGCTCCCCGCACGCAGTCCCACCAAGCGCAGGCTCGTAGCTTCCTTGACCTCTGCGCCGGGCTGCCCTGGCTGCACAACCGGCAGGCCGGAGCGGCTCCTGACGAGGGCTCGAAGTGCCTTCCTGAAAGAATCCCCGAAGGCGAGAAGCGCGTCGAAGTCGACCGCTCCTTGGGTGGTGCGGGTGCCCTTCAAGACAAGTTCGATGTGATCCTGGCTCACGGCCACCCCCTTCTTCTGCTCGCTCGGCCGGTGGCGGCGTTACGGAACACCGACGATGGACGGCTCAACCCTAGAGCAGGGGTGTTGCCTCGCCGCAGCACGATCGGCGCATAGCACGCCCAACTCCCGGAGTTGCTCCCGGTCGCGCTCCCGCCGTAGCTCCCTTCAGGCCATGAACGGCACCGAGGACCTCAGATCGTGCGCTGTCTCGGAACGATCCGATGACACCACCGGCGATCGCTTGGTCGTAGGTGAGCGCTGGTGGCTTCGACACAGGTCGTGACGGCGAACGGCCGACCGATCGACGCCCTCCGCACGGCCACTCGTGCGCGAGCCGGTCGACACACCGAGCGGTCCAGGATGGGCGCATCGAACAGGGGCACTTCGCGCCTGACGGGGCCTGGCCCTTGCCTGGGCCAACTTGACGAATCGTCCCGCCGCAAGTTGCACGATCGTCCCTGTTCTACGGGAGGCGCTCGACCGGGCAGCAGCGCGCACCCCGGCACTGACGGGCAGGCTCCCCAGATCACTCCTGAAATCCGCGCACAGCGTCCCGGTGATTATCTGTGAGGACGACGGTGGCTCACTCCCGATCGCGCGTACATCTCGCGCGCTGGCGAGCGGGCCGACGGCACGCATGACGGGTGACACGACCTGTCGCAGATCGCGGCGCAGCGGGGTGCGTACAGAAACATGCGCGCCGACTCGAACTCCGTGCCCACCGAGAGGCCGACGATCGTCGGGCTCCGTTCCGGCACCGTGCTCGATCCGAAGCTCGTGGCCGAACTCCGGACGGTCGCTGGTCGCACCGACATCGCCCATCGGGTCCTCACGATTCTCGAGCCGGTCCAGGCGCCGACGTCACCCGCTGCAGCGGTTCGACGCGGGCACTGACGCAGGTCTCACCCGCGACGTAGAAGGACGCGCCCGACATCCGGGAGAACGCCCGGTGGTACCGTTCGAGCGGAGCCTCTCAGCGCTGCGGCGAATACCCGCCGATCGAACTCGCCGACAACACCACGAGCAAGTTCCTGAAGTAGCCCGGGGATCGTGCGGCGGTCGCCGCCCGGGAGGTCAAGTGGCCGAGCGGCGGCCGGCGAGGCTCACCAGCTCCTCGATCTCGTCCTCGATCGGCCAGCGCTCGTCGTCGGCGTAGAAGCACGTGGACATCTGCTTCGCGGCGGTGCGGTGCAGCTCGGACTCGACGAGCCGGCGCACCGCGTCGCGAAGCGCCGACTCGTCGGCGTCGGGTGGCAGCACGAGACCGGCACCGAGGCGCTCGACCGCCGCAGCGTTGTCGGGTTGTTCGCGCCCGAGTGGCACACAGAGCATCGGCACGCCGAACCGCAGGGCGGCGAGCACGGTGCCGAGACCCGCGTGGGTGACGACCACGTCGGCGGCGGGGAAGACCGAGGCGTGGCGGACATACCCTCTGACCAGGGCGTTAGCGGGCGCGCGGAAGCTCTCTGGTCGGAGATGGTCGCCGAGGAGGGCGAGCACCTCGACCGGCTCGTCGGCGAGGGCGTCGAGCACCCGCTGGACCAGCGCCTCCTCCCCCATCGGGGTGGTGCCGAGGCTCACGACGACGAGGGGACGCTCGGGGTGGCGTCGGGCGGTCCAGAGCGTGTCGGCCGGTGCCATCACCGCGCCGACATAGCGCACCCTGGGCGAGACGTCGGGCAACACGATGTCGACCTCGGCCGGGCAGGTGACGAGCACCCGGTCGACCCGCTCGAGCAGCTGACCGAGGTGTTCGAGGGGCTCGAGGCCGACCGCCGCCCGCGCCGCGTTCACCTCCTCGATCGTCGTCGCGAACGCCATCGGGCTCGGTGCGCCGTCGCGCCAGAGCGCGGCGTAGAGCGTGTGGACGAGTGCGGCGACCGGCCGGCCGGTGGCCTCCGCTCCGCAGATCGCACCAGGCAGCATGTAGTCGACGACGGTGACGTCGATGTCGTAGCGCTCGAGCAGCTCGCGCACGCTCGTGGCCATCAGCTCGACGTCCCACTGGTCGGCCACCGTGCGGGGCACGAACTCGAGCCCGGCGCTCGTCACCTGCTCGCCGAGCGCCGGCGGCCCGATGACGAACACCTGATGGCCCGCGTCGCGCATGCGGACCGCCGTATGGACGGCCGGGGCCACGTTGCCGCCTCCGGCCCACGTGACGAAGGCGATCCTGGCCATGGCCCGCACACTACCCAGCGCGGGCCACGGCCAGTCCGGTCAGATCAGGCCCAGCTCGGCGACGGTGTCGCGCTCCTCGGCGAGCTCGCCGACGGTGGCGTCGATGCGCCCCTGGGAGAACTCGTCGATGTCGAGCCCCTGGACGATCTGGTACTCCCCGTTCGCACAGGTGACGGGGAACGAGGAGATGAGCCCCTCGGGCACGCCGTAGGAACCGTCGCTCGGGATGGCCATCGAGACCCAGTCACCCTCGGGCGTGCCGAGCGCCCAGTCGCGCACGTGGTCGATCGCGGCGTTCGCGGCCGAGGCGGCGCTCGACAGGCCACGGGCCTCGATGATGGCCGCACCGCGCTGCTGCACCGTGGGGATGAAGTCGTTCTCGAGCCAGGCCTGGTCGCCGATGAGCTCGGCGGCGTTGCGGCCGTCGACCTCGGCATGGAACAGGTCGGGGTACTGCGTGGCCGAGTGGTTGCCCCAGATCGTCATCTTGGTGACCGAGGTGACCGGCACACCGGCCTTGGCGGCGAGCTGGGCCTTCGCCCGGTTGTGGTCGAGCCGGGTCATCGCCGTGAACTGGGCATCGGGGATGTTCGGCGCGTTGTTCATGGCGATGAGGCAGTTGGTGTTCGCCGGGTTGCCGACG
Source organism: uncultured Iamiaceae bacterium (assembly GCA_964488835.1). Classification (GTDB taxonomy): domain Bacteria; phylum Actinomycetota; class Acidimicrobiia; order Acidimicrobiales; family SKKL01; genus SKKL01. The sequence goes on from CAZAVX010000091.1 coordinate 3,253, forward strand.
ACGAGCACCTTCACGCCGTCGGCGGCGTTGTCCGACAGCGCCTTGCCCTGCACGGTGAAGATCGCGCCGTTGGCCTCGAGCAGATCCTTGCGCTCCATCCCCTTCGAGCGGGGGCGCGACCCGACGAGCAGGGCGAAGTCGGCGCCGTCGAAGGCCCGGTTCGGGTCGTCGGTCTGGACGATGCCGGCGAGCAGCGGGAACGCGCAGTCGTCGAGCTCCATCGCGACACCCTTCAGCGCGTCGAGCGCCGGCGTGATCTCGAGGAGCTGGAGGATCACGGGCTGATCGTCCCCGAGCATCTGCCCGCTCGCGATGCGGAACAACAGGCTGTATCCGATCTGACCGGCGGCGCCGGTGACGGCGACGCGTACGGGATCCTTCATCGTCGAACGCTCCTCGTGGATCTGGGGGTACCGGAGCGAATCTACTGCGCGGACCCCCAGCGGCCGAACTGGCGCGCCCTGCCCACGGGTAGGGTCGCGCCCGACGACGGCCGTGGTCGGAGGACGGATGAGTGGCACCTGGATCCAGCTCGGCGTGGTGGCCGTGCTGGTGCTGATCAATGCGGCGTTCGCGGGCTCCGAGCTCGCCCTGGTGTCACTGCGGGAGGGCCAGCTCCGCCGGCTCGAGGCCGAGTCCCGGCGCGGCGCGGTGCTCGCCCGTCTCGCCCGTGACCCGAACCGCTTCCTCGCCACGATCCAGGTCGGCATCACACTCGCCGGGTTCCTCGCCTCGGCGTCCGCCGCGGTGTCGCTCGCGGTCCCGCTCGAAGGCCCGCTCGAACCCCTCGGCGCCGCGGCGCGACCGGTGTCGATCGTGCTCGTCACCCTCGCCCTCAGCTATGTCACCCTCGTCGTCGGCGAGCTCGCCCCCAAGCGGATCGCCATGCAGCGGGCCGAGCGGTGGGGCCTCGTCGTCGCCCGACCGCTCGCCGCCATCTCGGCGATGGCACGGCCGGTGATCTGGCTGCTCTCGCGCTCCACCGACCTCGTCGTCCGGTTGCTCGGCGGCGACCCGGACCTCGAGCGGGAGGAGGTCACCGAGGCCGAGCTCCGCGAGCTCGTCGACGCCCATGCGTCGTTCTCCGAACAGCAGCGTCGCATCATCGTCGGCGCGTTCGAGGTGTCGGACCGCACCGTCCAGCAGATCCTCAGGCCCCGGCCCGACGTGTTCGCCCTCACGGCCGAACAGCCGTGCGAACCCGCGCTCGCCGCGCTGGCGGCGTCGGGCCACACTCGCGCCCCCGTCGGCACCGCGGGCTCGCTCGACGAGATCGTCGGGGTCGTCCACCTCCGTGACCTGCTCGACGGGGGGACGACCCACACCGTGGGCGACGTGGTCAGCGAGGCGATGTTCGTCCCCGAGTCGGCACCGGTGCTCGACACGCTCCGGCGGATGCAGGACCAGCACGCGCAGATGGCGATCGTCGTGAACGAGCACGGGGGCACCGAGGGCATCGTGACGATCGAGGACATCGTCGAGGAGCTGGTCGGCGAGATCTACGACGAAGCCGACCAGGACATCCTCGAGATCCACCGACTCCCCGACGGCTCGCTCGTCCTCCCGGGGCGCTTCCCCGTCCACGACCTCGACGACCTCGGCATCGACGTGCCGGCGGGCGACTACACCACCGTCGCCGGGCTCGTGCTCCACGAGCTCCAGCGCCTGCCGGATCGACCGGGCGACGTGGTCACGGTGGGCGACTGGCGCTTCCAGGTCACCGGCGTGCGGGCCCGCTCGATCACCGAGGTGAAGGTTCGTCGCGAGAATCGGGTGGAACCCGAGAAATGAAACGGTACCGTTCCGTTTCGTTTCCGCTCGCGCACCCAGGAGCCCCCGCGTGCCTCACCCCCGACCCACGAACCCCACCCTCGCGGCGCCCGACCACGAGACCGCCGCCCACGAGGGTCATCCCCGCCGCTGGACCGTGCTGTCGATCATGGTCCTCAGCCTCGTCATCGTCGTGGCCGGCAACACCGCCCTCAACGTCGCCATCCCGACCCTCATCCGCGACCTCGGTGCCACCAACACCCAGCTCCAGTGGATGGTCGACTCCTACGCGCTCGTCTTCGCCGGCCTCCTCCTCCCCGCCGGCGCGCTCGGCGACCGCTTCGGCCGCAAGGGGGCGCTGATGTTCGGCCTCGTCGTGTTCGGCGTCGCGGCGTTCCTCTCCACCCTCGCCACCACGCCCGACCACCTGATCGCCACCCGGGCGCTCGGCGGCCTCGGGGCGGCGTTCATCATGCCCGCCACCCTCTCGATCCTCGCCGCCGTGTTCCCGCCCCACGAACGGGGCCGGGCCATCGCCGTGTGGGCCGGGTTCGCCGGAGCGGGTGGCGCGCTCGGCAACATCGTCAGCGGGTGGATGCTCGAGCACTTCTGGTGGGGGTCGGTGTTCTTCGTCAACCTGCCGATCGTGCTCGCCGCACTCGTCCTCGGCGCGCTCGTCGTCCCCACCTCGAAGGACTCCACCGCCACCCCGCTCGACCCGGTCGGGTCGGTGCTCGCCATGGTCGGCCTCGGCGCCGCCCTGTTCGGCATCATCGAGGGCCCGGCACGCGGGTGGACCGACACGCTGACCCTCACCGGCTTCGCCGTCGGCATCGCGGCGCTCATCGCGTTCGTCGCCTGGGAGCGGCGCAGCGATCACCCGATGCTCCCGATGCGCTTCTTCGCCGATCCGCGGTTCAGCGTGGGTGCCGCGGCGATCTTCCTCGTGTTCCTCGCGATGTTCGGCACGTTCTTCATCTCCACCCAGTACCTGCAGCTGGTGAAGGCGTTCACGCCGCTCCAGGCCGGGCTCGCCATCCTCCCGTCGGCGGCCACCATGGTCATCGTCGCCCCGAGGAGCGACGCGCTCGTCCAGCGCTTCGGACGCCGCAACGTCATGGGCCTCGGCCTCACGCTCGTCGCGATCGGCCTCGGATCGCTCTCGCTGCTCGGCCCCGACAGCTCGTACCTCCAGTACGCGGCGTCCCTCGTCATCATGTCCTCGGGGATGGCGAGCACGATGGCGCCCGCGACGGCGGCCATCATGAGCTCGCTTCCGCTCGACAAGGCAGGCGTCGGCTCGGCGGTGAACGACACCACCCGCGAGGTGGGCGGGGCGCTCGGCATCGCCGTCCTCGGCAGCCTCCTCAACTCGGCGTACCGTACGAACGTGACGAGCTCCATCAGCGAGGCCGGCGCACTCCCCGACGAGCTCGCAGCGGTCGCCCGCGAGTCGGTCGGCGCGGCGCTCGGTGTGGCCGACCAGGTGGGCGGTACCACCGGCGAGACGCTCCGTCACCTCGCCGAGACGGCGTTCACGGACGCGATGGGCCTCGCCGCCCTCGTCGGCGCCGGGTTCGTCGCGCTCGCGGTCGCCCTCGTCCTGCGCGCCATGCCCGGACGCGAGCAGGAGGGCGTCCCCGCCGACGCACCCCACACCGTCCCGAGCGCGCCCCTCGCGCCCGAGCCCGCCATCGACCCGATCACCCCGTAGGCCGTCGTGAACCCGGTGAGCCGCCCGCCCGTCCCCTCCGAGGAGGACCCGCCGAGCGTCGACCCCCGCGTCGCACGCTCGCGGGCGGCCATCGTCGGCGCCACGGTCGAGCTCCTCCTCGAGGGCGGCGTGCACGCCACCACCGTCGACGCCATCGCCGAACGGGCGGGGGTCTCCAAGGCCACGATCTACCGACACTGGGAGTCGCGCCAGCAGCTCATCGTCGACGCCCTCGAGGAGCTCAAGCCCCACCACGAGCTCCCCGACACCGGTTCGGTCCGCGACGACCTCGTCACGCTCCTCCTCCACCTCCGCGACCAGCTCGAGAGCCCGACGGTGGCTGCGTTCGCGTCGATGCTCGGCGCCGCGGCGCACGACCCCGAGCTCGCCGATCTGCGCCAGCAGTACACGGCCGCGCGGCGTCATCCCTCCGAGGTCGTCGTCGAGCGGGCCCAGGGTCGCGGCGAGCTGCCCGCCGATCTCGACGTCGACCTGTTCCTCTCGATGGTGGTCGGGCCGCTCTTCTACCGGAAGATCGTCCAGGGCCGTTCGATCCCCCGGCCGTGGTGCGAACAGGTCGTCGACGCCGCCCTCCGCGCCTACGGATCGAGCTGACCGGGCCGCCCTCCGGACGGGTCGGTCAGGCCGCCGAGCCGCGACGGGTGTTGCCGATCCAGCTCTCGTAGAGCCGCGCGTAGATGCCGCCCGCGGCGACGAGCTCGTCGTGGGGACCGACCTCGACGAGGTGTCCCTGGTCGAACACCAGGACGAGGTCGGCGGCCTCGGCGGTGGAGAGCCGGTGGGCGATCGAGATCATCGTGCGCCCCTCGGCGAGCGTGTGGAGCGCGGACGACAGCGCCCGCTCGGTCTCGGGGTCGACCGAGCTGGTGGCCTCGTCGAGGATGAGCAGGCCGGGATCGGCGAGCTGGGCGCGGGCGAGCGCGACGAGCTGACGCTCGCCGACCGAGAGGTTCTCACCCCGCTCGCCGACCTCGGTGTCGAGGCCCTGGGGCAGGCGGTCGACCCACCACCGCAGACCGAGCCGCTCGAACGCGGCGTCGATCTCCTCGTCGGTGGCACCGTCGCGACCGAAGCGCACGTTCTCCCGCACGGTGGTGTCGAAGAGGAAGCCGTCCTGGGGCACCATGCGCACGGCGCGGCGCCGGGCGGCCGGCGTGACCTCGCGGAGGTCGACACCGCCCACGAGGAGGCGCCCCGCAGTGGGATCGGCGAGTCGGGCGAGGAGCTTCGCGAACGTCGTCTTGCCCGAACCGGTCTCGCCGACGATGGCCGCGTTCACACCGGCGGGGATCGTGACGTCGATGCCGTGGAGCACCCGACCGCCCGTGCGGTAGGCGAACTCGAGCCCCTCGGCCCGGACCTCGAGCGCACCCTCGGGCACCTCGAGCCCGTCGGGACGCTCGGTGATCTCGATGGGCGTGTCGAGCAGATCGAGCACCTTGCGCCACCCGGCGAGGGCGGTCTGGGTCTGGTCGAGCACCTCGCCGAGCTCGGCGATGGGGTTGAGCATGAGGTTGACGAGGAACAGCGCGGCGACGAGGGCGCCCGTGTCGATGGCCCACGCCTCGCTGTACCAGGCGCCGAGACCGGCGACGAGGGCGATGGCGAGCGCGCCGAAGAGGTCGCCGACGGGGAAGATGACGCTGAAGTACTTCGCCGCGAGCATGCGGGCCCGGTAGGCGGCGTCGATGGCACGGTGGATGCGGCCGCGGGTGCGCTCCTCGATGCCGTAGGCCCGCACGATGCCGGCGCCCATGATTGCCTCGGAGATCTCGGTGAGCATGTCGCCGACCCTGGTGCGCAGGAGGTCGTAGGCGAAGAGCTGGCGACGCTGGAAGTGCCGGAGGATGGGCAGCATCGGCAGGAACACGACGAGCACCACGAGAGCGAGCTGCCACGAGTAGACGGCGAGGACGGCGATGGTGAGCACGAGGAGCGTGCCGTTCACGATCCAGGCCACCGCGCCCCACTGGGCGAAGCGGGCGATCGTCTCGATGTCGCTCGTGACGCGGGCGACGAGGATGCCGCGCTTGGTGTCGTTGTGGTCGGCGACCGAGAGCTGGTGGATGTGTTCGAAGGCCCGGACCCGGAGGCCCCGGAGGGTGGCCTCCGCGGCATGGAGGAGGCGCAGGTACGTGTAGCGGCTCGCCGCCCACACACCGGCGATCACGACGAGCGCGACGGCCGACGCCCGCCAGATGAAGTCGGGCCGGTAGCCGTCGGGACCGAGCACCCCGCGGTCGAGGATCTGCTGGATGAGCACGGGGATGGCGAGCTTGCCGATGGCGGTGACGATGGCCATGGCGATCGTGAACGCGATGCCGGCCTTCAGCTCGGGGCTGACGGCCATGCCCCGCCGGAGCACGCCGAGGGCACCTCCGTCGCCGAGATCGAGCGAGTCGTCGTCGGCGAGGCCGAGCGAGTCGTCCGGTTCGGTGGGCTCGTTGGTGTCGCAGGTGTCGATGTCGAAGCGACCGGGCGGCATCGTGTCGGACACCGCTTCGAGCGCGGAGGTGTGCGGGTCGACCGGGCGGCTCTCGTGCTCGGTGCGTCGGGTGTGGTCGGGCGGGGTCATCCGAGGGCCTCGTCTTCGTAGGCGCTCACGAGCCGCTCGTAGCCGGGGTGGTCGAGCAGCTCGGCGTGGGTGCCGGTGGCGACGACTCGTCCGTTGTCGAGGTACACGACCTGGTCGGCGAGCTCGATGGTGGAGATGCGGTGGGCGACGATGACGGTGGTGGTGCCCAGGCTCTCGCGCAGCCCGTCGAGGATGCGGGCCTCGACGAGCGGATCGACCGCCGAGGTGGCGTCGTCGAGCACGAGGAGGCGGGGGCGGCGGACGAGCGCGCGGGCCAGCGCGATGCGCTGCCGCTGACCGCCCGAGAGGCTGACGCCCCGCTCGCCCACTTCGGTGTCGAGCCCCTGGGGGAGGTCGGCGATGAAGCGGTCGGCCTGGGCGACGGCGATGGCGGCCTCGAGTTCGTCGTCGGAGGCGTCGGTGGAGAGGACGATGTTCGAGCGCAGCGAGTCGGCGAAGAGGAACGACTCCTGGAACACGATGGCCGTGGCGGCGCGCAGCTCGGGCAGCGGCACGGTGGTGACGTCGACACCGCCGAGGCGGATGGTGCCGGCGTCGGCTGGGACCAGGTGGACGAGGAGCTGGCAGAGCGTCGTCTTACCCGCGCCGGTGGACCCGACGAGCGCCACCACCTTGCCAGCCTCGACCCGGAAGGAGAGGTCGTCGAGCACCCGGTGACCGTCGGTGCCCGGATAGGAGAACGCCAGGCGCTCGACCTCGACCGACAGGGGGTGTTCGGGGAGGCTGGCGGTGCGTCCGTCGTCGACGGTGAGCGCGGCGCGGGCCTCGAGCACCGCGTCGATGCGCTCGCTCGCGACGACGCCGCGCGGGAGCTCCTCGAGGAAGAAGCCGACGACCCGCATCGGGAAGGCGAGGACGCCGAAGAGGGCCATCGCGGCGACCAGGTCGCCGGCGGTGATGGCCTCGGTGGACACCCGCCACGCCCCGATGACGAGGAGGGCGACGGTGGCGACCGAGGGGATGGCGTCGATGGTGGGCTCGAAGACCGCGCGCAGGCGGCCGACGGCGATGCGGGCGTCGCGCAACAGGTCGGAGGCGTGGGCCATCCGCTCGACCTCGGCGGCCTCACGCCCGAGGGTCTTCACGACGAGGGCGCCGTCGAAGCTCTCGTGGGCGAGGCTCGATACGTCGCCGATGCGCTCCTGGACGAGAGTCGACGGGGCCTCGATGCGTGCGGTGTAGACGCGGTTGAGCACGGTGAGGAGCGGGAACACCAGCAGCCCGACGAGGGTGATGAGCGGGTCGATGAGCGCGAGGGCGATCACCGAGAAGACGATGAGGCTGATGACCCCGGTGGTGAACGGCAGGGGGTTGATGAACTCGGTGCCGGCCTCGACGTCGGCGTCGGCGTGGGCGAGCAGCTCGCCGGTGGGATGGGCGAGGTGGTAGGCGAGGGGCACCTCGAGGTAGGTGTCGGCGACCTCCATGCGGAGGCTCCGCTGCACCCGGTGGGTGGTCATGCCCGCGAAGTAGCGCCGGAGCACCACGCCGACGGCGCGCACGACGGTGATGCCGATGATGGCGGCACCGGCCCACAGCACCGTCGAGGCGCCGATCTCACCGTCGGCGACGGCGGGGACGATGACATCGTCGGTGATGCGGCCGAGCACGACGGTGCTCAGCACGAGGGAGCCCGCGAAGATGAGCGCGCCGACGAGCGCCACGGCGAAGGGACCGGGATGCATCCGGACGTAGCGCCAGACGAGGCGCAACCCGCGGCGTAGGACCGAGGGCGTTCGAGTGTCGGTGGTGGTCATGGGGTTCCCCAGGGGGGTGGGTGCCCGCCCAGATCGAGCGTAGGAGGACGGGGCGCCCGCGACGCGAGGATTCGCCGACGCGGCGCACCCGGCTCGTGCGACCGTACTACGTACAGCGCACCGTGGGACAGGTTCGTGACAGGTGTCGCCCATCCCACGACCTGGTCACTTGTCTTCAACTTGTCCTATGCTGGCCGTCGTACCCGCACGCCCCCCCACACGCGAGGAACCGACACATGGCGAAGATCAAGGTGGCAAACCCCGTCGTCGAGATCGACGGCGACGAGATGACCCGCATCATCTGGCAGATGATCAAGGACAAGCTGA
>CAZAVX010000092.1:0-10889 GCA_964488835.1 uncultured Iamiaceae bacterium
GTCGTGCGTTCGCACGAACGGGCGGGATCTGCAACGATCACGCGGGTACACCGAACGAGGGGGAGCACACCTCATGCCCGAGCAGAACGACGCCGTCATCGTCGCGGCAACCCGCAGCCCGATCGGGCGAGCCAACAAGGGCTCGCTCGTCGACAAGCGGGCCGACGAGATGATGGCCGACATCCTCAACGCCCTGATGGAGAAGGTCCCGCAGGTCCAGAAGGAGGACGTCCAGGACATCCTCTGCGGCAACGTCGCCCAGACCGGCGAGACGGGCTTCAACATCGCCCGTACCGCGAGCATCCTGGCCGGCTGGCCCCACTCGGTGCCGGGCCACACCGTCCAGCGGTTCTGCGCCTCGTCGCTCCAGGCGATCAGCGCGGCGGCCAACTCGGTGAAGGTCGGCGAGGGCGACATCTACGTCGCGTGCGGCGTCGAGAAGTCGAGCCGTCCGCCTGCGCCCGAGGGCGGCGGCGGTGGTGGCGGTGGTGGTGGCGGCCGCGGCATCGGCCCGGGGGGCCTCAACCCCAAGCTCCTGCCGAACAACGAGCACGGCTTCCCCTTCGTCTACATCCCGATGGGCCTCACCGCCGAGAACGTCGCCGAGCAGTTCGGCGTGAAGCGTGAGGACATGGACGCCTTCGCCGCCCTCTCCCAGCAGCGCGCCGTCGCCGCCCAGGAGGCCGGCATCTTCGACTGGGAGATCAGCCCGATCACCAAGGACGACGGCACCGTCGTCACCAAGGACGACGGGCCCCGCCCCGGCACCACCGCCGAGAAGCTCGCCGAGCTCAAGCCCGCCTTCAAGGAGGACGGCACGGTCACCGCGGGCAACGCCTGCCCGCTCAACGACGGCGCCGCCGCCGTCATGGTGATGAGCCGCAAGAAGGCCGACGAGCTCGGCATCAAGCCGCTCGCCCGCATCGTCGCCACCGCCTACTCGGGCAACAACCCCGAGATCATGGGCGTCGCCCCGATCGACGCGATCAAGAAGGTGCTCGCCATGACGGGCATGACGATCGGCGACATCGACTACGTCGAGCTGAACGAGGCCTTCGCCGCCCAGGTGCTGCCCGTGTGCGAGCACACCGGCATCGACATCGAGAAGCAGCTGAACCCCCACGGCGGGGCGATCGCCCTCGGCCACCCGTTCGGCATGACCGGTGCGCGGATCATGACCACCCTCATCAACGACCTCCACACCGAGGACGGTCAGTTCGGCCTCGAGACCATGTGCGCCGCCGGCGGCATGGCGATGGCCACGATCATCGAGCGCCTGTAGCTGGAGCGCTCGAACCTCCACCTCGACACATCGTCCGAACCGGGCAGTCCGCGGTCGCCACGACCGTGCGGCTGCCCGGTTCGCGTCCGGGCCGCCCCACCCCGGTGATCAGCGCCTGGGCCGGAGGAGGCCCTCCTGGGTGATCGACGCCGCGAGTCGTCCGTCGCGGGTCCAGATCTCGCCCCTGGTGAGGCCGCGGGCGCGCCCGGTGACGAGTGGTTCGAGGCGGTAGAGCAGGAACTCGTCGGCACGCGCCGGCCGGTGGAACCACACGCAGTGGTCGAGGCTCGCGGTCATCATCGTGCCCTCCCAGCCGTCGCCCTCGGCGCTGCCGACCGCCCGGCGGGCTGCGCCCATCGGACCGGTGTCGCTGAAGTAGGTGATGGCGCACGCGTGCACGACGGGGTCGTCGGGCAGGGGTTCGGCGATGCGCATCCAGCGCGTCCGCTCGAGCGGCCCCTCGCCGTCGAGGGTGACGCGGCGCGACTCGAGCACCAGGTGATGCGCGGCGCGACGACGCTCGTCGGGCTCGGCGACCTCGGGATCGGGAGCCCGCAGCACCGGCGACGGGGGCTCGTACTCGCCTCCCTCCTCGTCGACGTGGAACGAGGCGTCGAGGTTGAGGATGGCCTCACCGTGCTGGGTGGCGACGACCCGTCGGGTGGTGAAGGACTGGCCGTCGCGGATGCGGTCGACGGTGAACACGATGGGCACCCCGTACCGCCCCGGCCGCAGGAAGTAGGCGTGCAGGGAGTTGACGTGATGGGCCGGATCGACGGTGGACGCGGCGGCGCGCAGGGCCTGGCTCGCGACCTGTCCGCCGAACAGCCGCTGGCCGCCCTCGCCCTCGTTCGGCGCACGGAACAGGTTGCGGTCGATGACCTCGAGATCGAGGAGCTCGACGAACGATGGCAGTGGTTCCCCCATTCGGATCAGCCTATGGGGGTACCGACCCGTAACCGGTACGGTGGTCCGCATGGAGCACGTCCACTGGCACGACCGGCCGATCCTGCATCGCCCCGTGCTCGTCACCGCGTTCGAGGGATGGAGCGACGCCGGCGATGCCGCCACGTCGGCCGTGGAGTACCTCGCCGACCAGTGGGACGCCACACCCGTCGCCTCGATCGACGCCGAGGAGTTCTTCGACTTCACCGAGACCCGGCCGCGGGTCGAGATCGACGAGTTCGACGGGCGCCAGATCGTGTGGCCGGGCAACCATTTCAGCGTCGCGAACGTCGCCGGCCCCGATCTCGACGTCATCCTCCTGCTCGGCACCGAGCCGCAGCTGCGGTGGCGCACGTTCTGCCAGCAGATCACCGACGTGGCCGAGGCGCTCGACGTCAGCATGGTCATCACGCTCGGCGCGCTGCTCGCGGAGGTGCCCCACACCCGGCCCACCTCGGTGATGGGCAGCAGCTCCGACACCGAGCTCGCCGAGCGGTTCGGGCTCCGTCCCTCGCGCTACCAGGGCCCCACGGGCATCACGGGGGTGCTGCACACGGTCTGTCGCGACGCCGGCTTCCCGTCGGCGTCCATCTGGGCCGCGGTCCCCTCCTACGTCCCGGGCGCGCCCTCACCGAAGGCCACCCTCGCCCTCGTGCGCCGGGTGGCCGACATGCTCGGCGCCGAGATCGACGTCGACGACCTCGCCATCGCCACGCTCTCCTACGAGCAGCAGCTCGACGAGCTGGTGAGGGAGGACGAGGAGACGATGGCCTACCTCGGCCAGCTCGAGGAGCGCTACGACAGCGAGGACGAGTTCCCCACCGGCGTCTCGCTCGTCGAAGAGGTCGAGCGCTTCCTGCGCGACCAGCGCGGCGACTGATCAGCCGGCGCCGGCGAGCACTTCGCGGAGCACCGCGGCGAACTCCACGGGCTTGCCGGTCTCACCGCCGTACTCACCGCCGAGGAACCCGCCGTGTCCACTCGGGAACACCACCGGGACGAGTCCGAGGCGGGCGGCGACGGCCTCCGCGCTGCGGGCGGTCATCTGCCCGGTGGACTCCTCGCCGACCCCGACCACCACGCGCGTCGGCGCCGCGGCGACGGCCTCGAGGTCGAACGGGAAGGTCGGCAGCGAGCGCATGTTCACCGAGAACATCGGGTCGTCCCGCGACCCGTCGTCGTCGGCCGGGAAGCCGAACGCAGCCGGGTCGGGGGGCTCCTGTTCGAGCCAGTCGGCGCTGAGCGGACCCACCTGGCTGACGAGCGCGACGAAGTAGGCCATCGCGGCACCCCATCCCCGCTCGTCGTAGACCTCGGCGTTCCGCACCATGGCGGCGACCATCACGTCGGCGTCGGGCAGCACCGAGGGGATCGGCGCCTCGTGGGCGACGAGCGTGCGAACGTCGCCGGGGTGGGCCGCCACCCACGCGAGCGCGTTCGCCGCACCACCGCTGCTCGCGAAGACGTCGACCGGGCCTCCGAGGTGCCCGACGAGCCGGTGGAGGTCGTCGGCGTGGGTGGCGGGAGTGGCCGGCTCGGGGTCGCCGACGAGGACGCTCCGCTCGACGCCTCGCGGGTCGTAGGTGACGACCCGACGGTCGGCGAAGTGGCCGGCGAGGGTGGTGAACCCCTCGGCGCCCATCGGCGATCCGATCATGAGGAGCGGTGTCGGGTCCGACGCGTGCTCGGGCTCGCGCACGTCGTAGGTCAACACGGCTCCCGGCACCTCGAGGGTGGAGGTGGTGCGGGTGGTGGTGGGGTGGTCGCTCATGTGAGTGGTGACCGGTCACGCCCGCGGGACTCATCGCGGCCGTCGAGCGCGGCGCACACCGCCTCCTCCACCTCGCGGACGCGCGCCCCGTCGGCGAGCTTCGCACCGTCCCTGTCGAGGACGTAGAACGAGTCGACGACGGTGGGACCGAGCGTCTGGACGCGGGCGCTGCGGATGTCGAGGCCCTGGTCGGCGAGTGCGCTGGTGAGGCGGTGGAGCACCCCTGGCCGGTCGGCGGTGTGCACCTCGATGACGGTCGCGACCCGCGAGAGATCGTTGTCGACGACCACGCGGGTGGCGGGCTGGTGTGCGGCGCGCGGCCGGGCCTGGCGGATGGAGGTGGCACGCCGCTCGAGCCGGGCCTCGACGTCGAGCGTGCCGTCGAGGGCAGCGTCGAGGTCGGCGCGCACGCGCTCCCAGGGGATCGGATCGCCCGTCGCGGAGGCGACGAGGAACGCATTGATGGCCCGGCCGTCGTCGGACCACGCCGAGGCGCCGAGGACCTGGATGCCGTTCACGGCGAGCGCGCCCGAGACGTGACTGAAGAGTCCGGGGCGGTCGGTGTCGACCACCGTGAGCGTGTGGTCGGTGGTGAGGACGTGACGGTCGCCCGAGCGCATGAGCTCACGCTCGGCAGCGGAGGGGAAGTCGTCGGGGAGGACCTCGGCGAGATCGCCGCCGGCGAGGAGGTGGGAGGTGCGGACGACCAGCTCGCGCACGAGTCCCGCCTTCCAGTCTCCCCACGCGGCGGGACCGGTCGCGAGCGAGTCGGCCTCGGTGAGGGCGTCGAGGAGCCGCAGAACCCGGAGCGAGCCCACGGCGTCGGCGACGTGACGGAGTGTGCCCTCGTCGGCGAGGTCACGGCGGGTGGCGATGTCGGGCAGGAGGAGGTGGTGGCGGACCATCTGCACCAACACCTCGGCGTCGGCCGTCGGGAACCCCATGCGCGGCGCGATGGTGCGGACGAGGTCCATGCCGACCTCGGTGTGGTCGCCGGGTCGTGCCTTGCCGATGTCGTGGAGCAGCGCCCCGACCACGAGCAGGTCGGGCCGGTCGACCCGTTCGACGAGCTCGGCTGCGTTCGCCGCGGTCTCGAGCAGGTGTCGGTCGACGGTGAAGCGGTGGTACGCGTTGCGCTGGGGCGCGCAGTGCACGACTCGCCACTCCGGCAGGATCCTGGCCCACAGGCCGTGGTGGTCGAGCGACTCGACGACCGGGATCGCCCGTCGGCCGGCGAGGAGCAGCTCGACGAACCGGTCGCGTGCCTCCGCGGGCCACGGCTCGGTCAGGTCGGGCGCGTCGGCGAGTCGCTCGAGCGACGCGCCGTCGAGCGTGGCTCCGAACGAGGCGGCTACCGCGGCGGCGCGAAGCGGGAGGACCGGGTCGCCGAGGTCGGCGTCGGGACCGAGCGCGATCTGTCCGTCGCGCTGCACGAGGCCGCCGCCGAGCTTGAGCTCCCGACCGGCGAAGCGGCCGAGCGGGCCCCGCAGGCTCGATTCGATCCGGCGCCAGGTCTCGTCGCTGTGCCAGGCGATGGCCCGAGCCGCCGTCGCCACCTTCCGCATCAGCGCGTCGGCGTCGGGCTCGCCGAGGGCGGCGGCGATGCCGTCCTGCTCCTCGAGGACGAGCACGTCGCCCGGGCGACGGGTGCGCCGGTGCAGCTCGACGCGGGCGGCGAGCAGCGTCGAGTAGTGGGCGTCGAGCCCGGTGAGGTCGTCGAGCAACACCGAGCGTGCAGCGCGCGCCCAACGGAGGGCATGGACGTCGCGCAGACCGCCGCGGCCCTCCTTGAGGTCGGGTTCGAGCATGAACGCGACCTCGCCGGCGCGGGCGTGGCGCTCGTCGACCGACCGGGCGAGCTCGAGGAGTCGGCGTCGCGCCCGCCGCTGCCAGCGTTCGAGGGCACGGGTGCCCAGCCGTTCGGCGAGCGCGGGGTCGCCTGCGAGGTGGCGACAATCGAGCAACGAGGTCGCGGTGTCGAGCTCGTCGTCGGCGAGCCGGATCGCCTCGTCGACGGTGCGCACCGCATGACCGAGCTTCTGTCCGGCGTCCCAGATCGGGTACCAGATGCCCTCGGCGACCTTTGCCGCGTCGACGCCTGGGTCGTGGAGGAGCAGCACGTCGAGGTCGCTCTTCGGACTCAGCTCGCCTCGGCCGTAGCCACCGACCGCGACGAGCGCGATGCCGACCGGGCGCGGGTCGCCGGCGGCCGACTCGAAGAGCTCGCGCAGCCACCCGTCGGTCGCCATGCTGAGGGCTCGACAGAGGTCGAGTCCCGCGAGCGACGGGTCGGCGATGACCTCGTCGCGCACGGCCATGGGAGCCTCAGTCCCGCGCCGGGTCGGCGGCTCGGCGCGCCTCGTCGACGGCGCGGACGGCGACGCGGGCGGCGACCTGGATCGGGTCCCACACGCCCGAGAACGGCGGCGCGTACGAGAGGTCGAGGTCGACGAGGTCGCCGACGGTGAGGCGGGAGGTGAGGGCCACTGCCGCGGTGTCGATGCGCTTCGCCGACCCCTCGCCCCCGACGATCTGGACGCCGAGCAGGCGCCCGGTCCCCCGCTCGGCCACCATCTTCACCGCCATCGGCCGCGCCCCCGGGAAGTAGGAAGCCCGGGTGGTGGTCTCCACGGTGACCGCCACGTGGGCGAACCCCGCCTGCTCGGCCTCGACCTCGGTGAGCCCCGTGCGGGCGACCTCGGTGTCACAGATGCGGGTGATGGCGGTGCCGACCACGCCCGGGAACGTGGCGTACCCACCGCCGAGGTTGATGCCGGCCACCCGACCCTGCTTGTTCGCCACCGTGCCGAGGGCGACGTGGATCGGACGCTCGCTGACCCGGTGGAACGACTCGGCGCAGTCGCCGGCGGCCCAGATGCCGTCGGCGCTGGTGCGCTGGCGGCGGTCGACGCTGATGGCGTCGCGGACCCCGAGTGCGAGCCCGGCGTCGGCGGCGAGGGCGGAGTTGGGGGTGACGCCGAGGCCGAGGACCACGAGGTCGGCGTCGACGGGACCGTCGGCGGTGAGCACGGCGCCCGGCTCGAAGCCGGTGACCTTGGCGTCGAGGCGCAGGTCGACGCCGCGCCGCTCGATCTCGGGTTGGAGCCGTGCGGCCATGTCGGCGTCGAGCGTGCGCATCACCTGGGGTGCCGCGTCGAGAAGGGTGACCTCGGCCCCCCAGCTCAAGAAGGCCTCGGCCATCTCGAGACCGATGTAGCCGGCGCCGACGACCGCCACCTTCCGGCATTGCTCGGTCTTGGCCCGGTCGAGCAGCACCTTGGCGTCGTCGAGGGTCTGGACCCCACGCACGTGGTCGAGCTCGATGCCGGGGATCGGCGGGCGGACGGGTCGGGCGCCGGTGGCGATGACGAGCTGGTCGAAGCCGAGCTCGATGGTGCGGCGGTGCTCGTGGTCGCGCATGACGACACGCCGCCGGTCGAGGTCGATGCCCGTGGCCTCGTGGCGCATGCGCACGTCGATGCGCAAGCGGTCGCGGAACTCCTGTGGGGTGCGCATGACGAGGTCGTCGAGAGAGTCGACGGCGCCGCTCACCACGTAGGGGATGCCGCACGCCGCGTAGCTCGTCCAGTTGCCCTTCTCGAGCACGACGATCTCGAGGTCGGGTCGCGCACGGCGCGCCTGGGACGCTGCGGACATCCCGGCGGCGTCGCCTCCGATCACGACCACTCGCTCGGCCATGGCCCGCAGCGTACTTGTCCGCCGGGGGCGTTCCCCGACGAGCCTCTCCCGGCGGGGCGAGCGCGCCGGGCGACCTGGCACACTGGCGTCATGGCCGTGCGGGAGGACTGCCGCCACTACTCCACTCGCACCACTCTCGACGGCGTGGTGCAGCGCTGCCGCGTCGACGCCAACGAGGACATGCCGTTCGCCTGCCCCGAGCATTGCTTGTTCTTCGAGCCCCGCTCCATCAGCGAGGGGGGCTGGCAGCGCTTCGACGGACCGGACCAGCCTTAGCTCGTCGGGCGACGGCCACCCGCCCGACGCCGCGACAGGTGGACGAACGCGCGTGCCGCGCCCCAGGCCAACGCCGGCTCGTGCAGCGACGAGTGGATGTCGGCGAAGCTCGCCGGCACCAGGCCGTAGACGTCGTCGGGGAACAGACGGGTGTCGAGATCGTCGCGGACCACGTGGGGGACGCCGGCGTCTGCGAGCACGCGGGTCGGATAGGGCACCGCACCGCGCAGGACCGACAGGGGCGACGGTGCGCCGGCGTCGGGGTCGGACGCGAGGGCAGCGACGACCCGCGGCACGATCTCGAGCCGCGCCTCCTCACCCGCGAGCTCGGCCGCTCTCCGGGCGGCCGTCGGCACCTCGCCCTGCCACTGTTCGAGCCGGATCTCCACGCACCGCACGACCCACCCGGCGAGATGGGCGTCGATGGCCCGTGCCAGCTCGGCCGCCGACTCGGCGAGGGCGGACTCCGGATCGTCGTCGCCGACGCGGCTCACGGCTGGTGGAGCAGGTCGGCGTAGTCGGGATTGAGGTCGACGAACTCTCGTACGAACCAGCACGTGGGCACGATGGTGCGGCCGCGAGCGCGGACGTCGTCGAGCGCGGCGCGCACGAGCACCTCGCCGTTGCCTCGGCCTCGGTGTTCGGGGGCGATCACGGTGTGGGGGAAGACGAGGGCCCGGCCGTCGTCGTGGAACTCGGCGAAGCCGATGACCGAGTCGCCGGCGACCAGCTCGTAGCGCGAGCGCTCGCCGTTGCGCCGGACCACTGCATCGGGTTCGGGCATGTCACGCCTCCAGGGCAGCGTTGAGGTTCCCGGATCGGAGACCTTCGAGGTCGACGGTGACGTACCCGTATCCGGCGCGTCGTACCGCACCAACCACCTCGTCGCGGTGGTCGAGGATGCGCGGGAGGTCGTCGAGGGGGACCTCGATGCGCGCGGTGTCGCCGTAGTGGCGCACCCGGAGCTCGGCGAAGCCCAGTCGCCGGAGGGACGCCTCTGCCCGCTCGACCCGTCCGAGCACCTCGACCGACACCGTCGTGCCGTACGGCAGCCGGGAGGCGAGGCAGGCGGCCGCCGGTTTGTCCCAGGTTCGCAGTCCGAGCTGCCGGCTCGCCTCTCGTACCATCGCCTTGGTGAAGCCGGCCTCGACGAGCGGGAACACCGCGCCGCTCTCGGCGGCGGCACGCTGGCCCGGCCGGTGGTCGCCGAGGTCGTCGAGGTTCACGCCGAGCGCGACGACGGCCCCCTCGGCCTCGGCGAGCGGGGCCATCGCCCGCATCAGCGCGTCCTTGCACCAGTAGCAGCGGTCGCCGTCGTTGCGTCGGTAGGCGGCCTGCTCCATCTCGTCGGTGTGCACCTCGACGTGCCGCAGACCCCACGACGCGGTGAGCGCCCGCCCGTCGGCGAGTTCGGCCGCGGCGAGCGACGGCGACACCGCGGTGACCGCGACCGCACGGTCGGGGCCGAGGGTGTCGAGGGCCACGTAGGCGAGGAAGGCCGAGTCGGCGCCACCGCTGAAGGCGACGTGGAGGCGCTCGTGGGTGCGGAGCACCTCGGCGAGCCGCCCCAGGTCGGCCGAGAGGTCAGGCATCGACGACCTCGATGCGCAGCCGCTTGTTGCCCTTGCCCTTCGACTCGGTCTTGGTGACGACCACCCGACCCACCTCGCCGGTGCTGCGCACGTGGGTGCCGCCGTCGGCCTGCTTGTCGAGACCGACGATGTCGACGACCCGGATCTCGGTGACCGACTCGGGGATGAGGTTGACCTTCGTGCGGATGAGATCGGCGTCCTCGAGTGCCTCGGACCGCGGGAGGAACGAGACCTCGATGGGCCGGTCGGCGGCGATCTCCTCGTTGACGAGCCGCTCGACGGTCTCCTTGAAGCCCTCGGGCAGCGGGTCGAACTCGAAATCCATGCGGGCCGACAGCGGCTCCATGTTCCCGCCGGTGACCGGCGTGCGCCACTCGTTCCAGATGACCCCGCAGAGGATGTGGAGCGCGGTGTGGGTGCGCATCAGCTGGTGCCGGCGCTCCCAGTCGATCGCCCCGTGGATCGGGTCGCCGACCGCCGGCAGATCGGCCGGATCACCGCCGACGGTGTGCCAGACGGTGCCACCGTCGCGCCGCACATCGGTGACCGAGAGGACCCCGAGCATGCCGGTGTCGTGGGGCTGGCCACCCCCGGTGTAGTAGAACGCGGTGCGGTCGAGGGCGAGGCGGAGGCCGTCGGGGTCGACCTCTGAGACGGTGGCGTCGAACTCGCGGAGGTAGGCGTCGCGGAGGAACAGCAGCTCGGTCATCACGGCCATTGTGCCTGTACCGCCGAGGCGGCGCCGAACCTCGCGCCGGCGAGCGCGCGAGGCGGCCGATCAGCCGCCCGTGCGCCGCACGAACTCGACCGACTCGGAGAACCCGATCATCAGCTGCCCCCGGGAGAGGCCCGAGGAGAGGCGCGTCGACCAGAAGGCGAAGCCGCCGGGATCCGGTGAGCGGCCGAGCACGTTGCGGTAGACGAGCCGAACGAACCCGGCGGTGGTGAGCGCCCCATAGGTGGAGCGGAACTCGTGCGAGCTGGCGAACCACGCCGAGACGCCACCGAGGTCGAGGCGACCGGAGCGGAGCAGGGCCGACCAGTAGGCGAGTCCGCCGGGCTCCGGCAGCCGGGCGAAGTAGGCGATGTAGAGACGGGCGACGGCCCGCTCGATCCGACCGAGCCCCGGGGGGACCTTGAGCGGCGGCGAGCCCGGCTCACCGACGGGCGGGGTGACGACACCACCGCCGCCACCCCCACCACCGCCTCCTGCGCCACCGCCACCACCGCCTCCGCCGCCGCCTCCGCCGCCGGGCGGGACCGTGGGATCAGGAACGGTCGGGTCCGGCACGGTCGGGTCCGGCACCGTGGGATCGGGCACCGT
>CAZAVX010000093.1:0-8732 GCA_964488835.1 uncultured Iamiaceae bacterium
TCCGCAAGGAGCTGAAGGTCCGCTACAAGGACAGCATCCTCGGGTTCGGGTGGACGTTGCTGAACCCGTTGCTCTACCTCGTGATCTTCACGGTGGTGTTCGCGGAGATCATGGACGTGCGGGTGCCGTCGTTCGGCATCTTCCTGCTCACGGGTCTGCTCGCGTGGAACCTGCTGAGCGCCGGGCTCCAGGGCGGCACGGCCTCCATCGTCGCCAACGCCCCGCTCGTCCAGAAGGTGCGCTTCGCCCGCGAGGTGCTGCCCCTCGCGGCGGTCGGCGCGGCGGTCGTGAACTTCCTGCTCCAGCTGCTCGTGCTGCTCGGCGCCATGGCGGTGCTCCGCCACGCCCCCGACCTCACCTACCTGCCGGTGCTGCTCGTCGCGCTCGTGGTGCTCGTCGTGCTCACCTCGGCCCTCGCCATCGGGCTCAGCGCGCTCAACGTCGGCCTGCGCGACACCGGCCACTTCGTCGAGCTCGGGATGCTCGCCTGGTTCTGGCTGTCGGCCATCGTCTACCCGTACCAGTTCGTCGCCGACCGGCTCGGCGACGCGGAGTGGCTGACGGTGCTCAACCCGATGATCCCGGTCATCACCGCGTTCCAGCGCACGCTCTACAACCCGAGCGAGCCCGGAGCCCTGCCGCTCGACGTGGGGGTCGGCTGGTACCTCGGGCGCCTCGGCATCGTCGGGCTCTTCGCGCTGCTGCTGCTCCTCGGCGCGCTGTGGCTGTTCGGCCGGCTCGAGGCCGACTTCGGCGAGGAGCTGTAGTGGGCGCCGTCGCCATCGAGATCGACCGGGTCACCAAGCGCTTCCAGCTGCGCCACGACCGCGCCCGGTCGCTGAAGGAGCGCCTCATCGGGGGCCGGAGCGGGGCCGAGGAGTTCCTCGCCCTCGACGACGTGTCGCTCTCGGTCCTCCAGGGCGAGACCATCGGCCTGCTCGGGCACAACGGCTCGGGCAAGTCCACCCTGCTCAAGTGTGTGGCCGGCACGCTGCGCCCGAGCTCGGGGGTGGTGCGCACCCGTGGGCGGGTCGCCGCGCTGCTCGAGCTGGGCGCCGGCTTCCATCCCGACCTCACCGGTCGCGAGAACGTCTACCTCAACGGCTCGATCCTCGGGCTCTCGACCCGCGAGATCGACCGGGTGTTCGACGACGTCGTCGAGTTCGCCGAGCTGTCCCAGTTCATCGACAGCCAGGTGAAGCACTACTCGTCGGGTATGTACGCCCGGCTCGGCTTCGCGGTGGCCGTCAACGTCGACCCCGACATCCTCCTCGTCGACGAGGTGCTCGCGGTGGGCGACGAGGCGTTCCAGCGGCGCTGCCTCGACCGCATCCGCCGCTTCCAGCGCGAGGGCCGCACGATCGTGCTCGTCACCCACGCCGTCGACGTGGTCCGCGAGATCTGCGACCGGGCCGCGGTGTTCGACCACGGCCGCCTCGTCACCGTCGGCGACACCGGCGACGCCATCCGTGCCTTCCGAGACGCCCTCCGGGCGGGCGGGGTCGAGCTGCTCGACGACGACGGCCGGGTCGCCCACCTCGTCACCCACGACATCCGTTTCACCGACGTGGCGGTCGAGTACCCCGACGGCGCCGACCACGCGGAGCCGGGTGGGCCGGTCGACATCCGCATCGACTACCACGCGCCCGACCCCATCGACGACGTCGTGTTCGCGATGGAGCTCTACAACGAGCGCGGCCAGCGCCTGCTCGGGGTGAACACCGACATCCTCGGTGTCGAGATCCCGCCGCTGCACGGCTCGGGCACCGTGCGCTTCCACATCGACCACGTGCCCCTGCTCGACGGGAGCTACCCCATCAGCCTCGGCATCCACAGCCATGACGGGGGCACCGAGTACGACCATCGCGACCAGCTCGAGCGCCTCGCGGTCGTGAACCCCACTCGGGTGCAGGGCACCGTGCACGTCCCGCTGCGCGTCACGGTGGACATGCCACACCGACCCCCGGCGAGCGACCATACTGTCGAGCGGGCGGAGTGAACCCCCGTCCGGGGGTGTCGTCGCATCATCGACCCTGAGGCAGCACCAACCATGCACTCGGACTCCCGTCTCGGTCCCCCGCGCCGTCCGCTCACCTCGCGTCGCGCGTTCCTCACCGGCGCCGGCGGGGCGCTCGCCTGGGTCGGCCTCTCGGGGCTCGGCCTGCCGATCCGCGGCCGCACCGAGCCCGGCCTCCAGGTGGAGTCGCTCGCCCTCACCGACGGCATCGCGCCGTTCCGCTCCGACGGCACGAGCGCCCTCACCGTCGGCCCCGGCTGGCGCACCTCGGTCGAGCTCCCGTTGCCCGGCCCGATGGTCACCCTCGGCTGGGACGGCCCGATCGACGCCCGCCTGCGGGTCCGGTCCCACGGCCCCGACGGCTGGTCGTCGTGGATGACGGTGGCCGCCGACAGCCAGGAGCGCCCCGACCCCGGTTCGGGCGAGGGCAACGGACGCGGCGGTGTCGGCCCGATCTGGGTCGGCCACGGCGCCGACCGCTTCGAGCTCGAGCTCGAGTCGGGGCAGCTGCGGGGCGTGCGCCTCGACGCGCTGCGTCCCGTCGAGCCGTCGGGAGCGTCGTGGTTCGGTATCGACACCGCGGCCGCCGCGCCGGGCCCGCCGGCCATCATCCGGCGCTCGGCCTGGGGGGCCGGCCCGTGGACCGACAACGGCGCGTGCGGCCCCGCGCCGCACCACGCGAGCCGCCTCGAGCGGGTGTTCATCCACCACACGGTGAACACCAACAGCTACGGCCCGGGCGACGCCCCGGCGCTGTTGCGGGGCATCTACCACCACCACGTCAACAACAACGGGTGGTGCGACGTCGCCTACAACTTCTTCATCGACCGCTTCGGCCGGGTGTACGAGGGGCGCTCGGGCAGCATCGACGGGCCGGTCATCGGCGGTCACGCCGCGGGCTTCAACACCGGCAGCCTCGGCATTGCGCTGATCGGCCAGTACCACCCGGGTGCGAGCCCGCCCTCGGCCGGGGTGTCGAGCGCGCAGCAGGCCGCCCTGCGCCAGCTCATCGCCTGGATCTGCGGCGAGTACGGCCTCGACCCCCGCGCGGAGAACGTCGCGGTCAGCCTCGGGTCGAACCGCTACCCCGAGGGCCAGGCCGTGCGGCTCGGCACCATCAGCACCCACCGGCAGGTGAGCCTCACCGCCTGCCCGGGCGACAACGCCCAGGCGCTGGTGGGCTCGCTGCGCCAGCAGGTGCAGCGCGACGTCATCGGCACGATCCCCTACCCGATGCCGAAGTGGCGCCCAGCACGCGACGAGCCGGGCTTCCTCACCCTCGACGCCTACGGCGGTCTCCACCCCGCGGGCGGACAGGGCATCCTCCACCCCCGTCCCCGCGGCTACTGGCCGGGCTGGCCCATCGCCCGGGCGGGGGTGCGCATGGACGTCGGGGGCTACGTGCTCGACGGGTTCGGCGGGCTCCACGCGTTCGGCAAGGCGCCGTCCCGGCAGGGCTCCTTCTACCAGCTCGGCGCCGACATCTGCCGCGACCTCGCACGGGGCCCACAGGACTTCTCGGGCTGGGTGCTCGACATCTATGGCCGCCTCCACCCCTTCGGCGGCGCCCCGGCGGTCACCCCGTCGGCCACCTGGCCGGGTCGCAACATCGCCCGTGCGGTGGAGACCACGGCCGACGGGCGTGGCGGCTACGTGCTCGACGCCAACGGCGCCCTCCATCCCTTCGGCACGGCGTCGCCCATCCCCGGCACCGGCCCGCGGTGGCCCCATTGGGACATGGCCCGTGCGTTCTGCCTGCGGCCCGACGGGCGCAGCGGGTGGATCCTCGACGCCTGGGGCGGCATCCACGCGTTCGGCGGTGCGCCGAGGTTCCAGTCGCCGGTCTACCGCCGCGACGTCGACCACGCCCGCGACATCGTCGCCTCCCCCAACGGGCGGGGCGGGTGGATCATGACCACCGACGGCTACATCGCGGCGTTCGGCGGCGCGCCGGGGGTGTACCACCGCTCCACCTGGACCGGGCTCGACCTCGGCCGGTCGCTCATGTTGCGCCGTGGCGACCAGGTCGACGTGCCGGCCGGCGGACCGCCGACGACCTCGCCGGGCACCTCGCCGACGGTGCCCACGCCCTCCACCACCGCACCGCCCGACGAGATCCTGTCCTGACGGTCAGGCGGTTCGGCCGTCGGCCGGGCTGTCGAGTCGGGCGCGCAGCTCGGCGACCTCGGCACGCAGCTCGTCGATGGACTCGGCCTGTTCGGCGACGGTGACCTCGAGCGTGGCGATCGCGGCGCGCAGGCTCGCCACGCCGCGGCTCGCGGTCTCGGCCTGTGCGGCCCCGCCGAGGTCGAGGCGCGCGGCCACCCAGCGGATGCGCACGACGACCGGGCGCAGCACGCGCCGCACGAGCGCCTTCACGCGGCGCGCGCCGGTGGGAGCGGGGTCGACCGCCGCGAGGGTCACGGGCAGTTCCCGGTGATGCGCCGGTACTCCGAGGAATCGGAGAAGTAGAGCATCAGTCCGCCGCGGCTGAGTCCGTTCGCGACCCGGTTCGTCCAGTAGGCGCGACCGCCCGGGTCGGGAGCCCGGTCCATCACGTTGGCATAGACGAGTTCGAGGAACCCCGCGGTGTCGAGCGAGCCGTAGCGACGCTGGAACTCCGAGGACTCCGCGAAGTGGCGGGCGATCCACTCGAGGCCCTTGGTGTGGATCTCGCCGGCCCAGAAGGCGAGGCCCTTGGCGTCGGGGGCTCGCAGGAAGTAGGCGTGGTAGAGGCGCTGAATGGAGCCGAGGCCCTCGGCCGGGCAGGTGTAGGTGGGCGTGGTGCCGCCACCGCCACCGCCGCCGCTGGTGGGCCCGAAGCTGAACCAGTCGGAGAAGAGGCTGGCGTCGCGGCGGAACTGGTTGCCCGACACCTCGACGGTGCCCGAGGTGAACTGGAGCTGGAGCCGCTCGACGCGGCCGCCGTCGGCGCCGAGCCCGTTGCGGGCGAGCACGGTGATGCTCTGGAGCCCGGTGCGGCCGTACTTCGACTCGAGGCTGCCGACCGGCACCCGGGTGGTCCAGGTGTGGCGGGGCGAGACGGTGTCACCGAGATCGGGGACGGCGGGGAACCAGCCCCGCGAGCCCACGCTGCCCGACGACTTGGTGTGGCCACCGGTGGAGGCCGAGTACTGGGCGTAAATGAGCTCGCCGCTGCGCACCCGCACCTCACCGGCGGTGTCGGCCACCGCCTTGTCGGTGTTGGGATGTTCCATCGCTTCGATACCCCGGCCGATGTCGCGGGCCCGGCCGCCGTACACGTGGCAGGCCGCGGTGTCGCAGGTGCGGGCGTACGACCAGCGGTTCTCGGCGACGGTGTAGGTGCGTGCCGCCACGGCCTGGGCGCGCAGGGCGTGCATGCCGCCCGCGACGTTGCCCCAGCTGGCGGGCGACTCGCGGGGCACGACGCCCCGCAGGTAGGTCTCGAGGTCGAGGGCGTTGACGGTGCGCTGGATGCCGTCGGGGTCGGCGACGGCGCGGATCTGGCCGCGGTACCAGGTGCGGTTGGAGCCGCCGGTGCAGACGGCGAGGGTCTGGTCGAGGGTGGGGTTCGGTACCGCCGGCGGCGAGACGTGGATCTCCGAGGAGGCGATCTCGAGGCCCGGCACGCGGGTCCACGGCCCGGCGCAGCTCGGGGCGTGCTCGACGTAGAAGCGGTTGGGGGCGAAGCGCCGGAACCGCATCGCCTTGTCGTACTGCTCGATGGGCTGGCCTTCCTTGGTGGCGATCGTCATCGCCCCGTTGGCCAGGTACACGTAGGTGAAGCCGTCGTTGTGGGCCTCCAGGCGCACCGTGACGAGCTGGTTGGGCGCCGATCCGACCTGGGTCTCGCCGTAGTAGTGGTCGAGGATCTGCCGGTACGTCCAGCCGTGGTCGCGGGCGTAGCCGTAGGCGCCCCACTGGCCCATGCCGATGCCGTGGCCCCAGCCGCGGCCGCTGATCTCGACCTCGGCGCCGCTCGCGCCGCCGCTGAGGGGCCGGATGGGCAGCGAGGCGATGTCGACGTGGTCGCCGGGTGCGGGGGTGGCCGCGGCGGCGCCGGCGGTGGGCGGCGCGACGAGCAGCACGCCGAGCACGAGCAGCACGGCGACGAGCGCGGCCGCAGGGCGCGACCACGGGGTGCCGGCCGACTGGTGCGGTGGGATGGAGGGAGTGCGCACGACAGGGTTCCTCGAGGTCGACGGACCAGACCGGCCGGGATACCGGTCCACTCCACCCGCTGGGCAACAGTATGGCCCCTGCCACGTGCAGTTTTCGACATCCGGGCCGGATGGCCCATGCCCGGGGCCGCCCCGAGCGCGCGACCGGGGTGGGTGGGCACCGGTAAGCTCGCCCGCATGGTGCCCGGCAGCAAGGCGGTGAAGCGTGCAGGCGTCAGCCTGCTCGCGGTGGCTGCGCTGGCACTCGGGGTGGTCGCCGCCCCTCCCACCCCGGCGGCGGCCGAGCCCGGGTGGGCAACCCGTCCTGCGCTCCTCCAGGCGACCCAGCTGCCCGCGCCGCTGCCCGCCAGGGGCCGCGTCGTGCGGCTCTACCAGGCGGTGTTCCTCCGGGCGCCCGACCTCGGCGGGCTCACCCACTGGGAGACCCGCCACTTCCTCCACGGCACCGACCTCTACGCGATCGCCGACCACTTCGTCACCTCGAGCGAGTTCCAGCGGCGGTACGGCTCGCTCGACGATGCCGCGTTCGTCACCCTCGTCTACCGCAACGTGCTCGGCCGCGAGCCCGATCCCGCCGGCAGCGCGTTCTGGCGGGGGCGCCTCGCCTCGGGGTTCAGCCGGGGGTCGATGATGGTGGGCTTCTCCGAATCCTCGGAGTACGTGCGCACCACCCGTACCGGCGTCGCCCACCTCGTCGCACCGCTCCCCGGCCTCGCGCCCGGCTCGCTCCCCCGCCACGACGACTGGCTCGCCTGGCTGAACCTCCACCGCACCGGCGCCGGCCTCCCCGCCCTCACCGAGGAGCCCGAGTGGAGCGAGGGGGCACGGGCCCACGCCGTGTACTCGGTGCGTCACCAGGTGCTCGAGCACAGCGAGGAGCCCAGCTCGCCGATCTACACGCCCGAGGGCGACGACGCGGCCCAGTCGTCGAACCTGCTCGGCAGCGGCACCGAGTTGTCGGCCCAGCAGGCCATCGAGTCGTGGCTCAACAGTCCCGGCCACGGGGCGTGGATGATCAACCCCGGGTGGACCACCACCGGGTACGGGCAGTTCCACGACCCCACCGCCGGACCGCTGCGCTGGGTCGGCGTCCTCGACGTGGTGCGGGGCGCCACCCCGCCCGGGGGTGCGCCCCCGCTCGTGCGCTTCCCCGCCGACGGCCAGGTCGTGCACTACGAGCCGCTGCGGGCGTTCGTCATCTTCCCGTCGCCCATCATCACCTCGCCGCTCGCCGCTTCGGCGTCGATCAACGGCGTCCCCACCGCGGTCACCGTGGCCGCGAGCGCCTTCGGCGGGCACCCCACCAACACCGCGGTCGTCACCCTCGCGAACCGGCCGAGCACCGGCGACCAGGTGTCGCTCACCGTGGTGGCCGGCGCGCAGTCCACCTCGTGGAGCTTCGAGGTGGGTGTGCAGGCCCCCGAGGCGCCGGTCGTGGCCTCGGCGTCCACCACACCCTCGGGGCTCATCGCGCTGCGGCTCGCGCCGCCGGCCGGCCAGCTGCCCGACGAGGTCACCCACACCATCGTCGAACTCTGGAGCGGCCCCACCCTGCTCGAGCGGCAGGTGCTCGCCGGCCCCGAGGCCCGCACCGCGTTCCTCCACGCGGGCCCACCCCGGCCGGGGCTCGAGGTGCGGCTCTACAGCCAGGGTCCGGCCGGGCGCAGCACGCCCCGCATCCTGCGCTACTGAGCGACCCCGTCGGTTCCCTCGTCGTCGCCGTCGTCGGGGGCGGTGGGTCGGGCCGCCGCCGCGGCGAGGGCCATCACCGCGAGGGCTGGCAGCGCGACCACCCGGTCGACCGCGGACACCACGACGCCGACCGAGGCGGTGAGGCCCACGACGGGGGCGATGAGCCCGGCGAGGAGCTCGCGGATGCCGAGGCCGCCGGGGAAGATGCCGATGAGGGCGGCGAGCACGCCCGACACCGACAACGCGAGGGCCTGGCGGGCGCCGGCGTCGATGCCGACGCCGTGCATGACGAGGAGGAAGCGGCCCGCCCCCACCACCACCGCGCCGACTTCGACGGCGACGAGCGCGAGGGTGAGCCCGGCCCGGCCTCCGCCCGCGATGGCGCGCACGGCGACCGCCACACCGGCGAGGCACACGACCCCGAGGGCGGTGACCCCCGCGGCGATCCAGGAGGGCTCGACGGTGGCCTGGAGCGCGCCGGCCATCGCGAGGGCGACGGCGATCCACGCGAGGCCGGTGACCGCGGTGGCCCACACCGCCCGGCCGGTGGTGGCGCCCCGCCGTCGGAGGGCCTGGGCCCGCACGACGATCGAGCCGGGCACGGGCAACAGGTTGGCGGCCGAGGCGAGCACCGCCACCCGGATGGCCTCGGAGACGGCGATGCGATAGCCGAGGATGCGGGCGGTGACGACGTACTCGGCGCCGTTGACGAGCGCGGTGAGCGGTGCGGCGAGCACGAGGGCGATGACGAGCAGCCCCCACTGGGGGTCCTCCACCGGCGGCAGGGCGCGCACGCCGAGCGCGGTGGCGGCGACGAACGCGAGCGCGGCGAGCCCGTAGAGCAGGCGGTGTCCGGCGGC
>CAZAVX010000093.1:8832-10873 GCA_964488835.1 uncultured Iamiaceae bacterium
AGGCCCCGGGCGAGGAAGCTGGCGAGGTGGCCGCGGGTGACCGCTCCCGACGGGCCGAAGGTGCCGTCGGCCCGCCCGACGGTGATGCCGGCGGCGACGAGCGCCCCGATCGAGTCGTGGTGGGGGTGGTCGGCAGGCACGTCGGGGAACGACGGTGTGGCGGCGGGCAGCTCGAGGGCGCGGGTGAGGAAGGTGGCCATCTGCCCGCGGTCGAGCGGGGCGTCGGGCCCGAAGGTGCCGTCGGCCCGGCCGGTGGTGATGCCCGAGGCGACGAGCGCGCCGATGGCCGCGGAGTGCGGGTGCCCGGCGGGCACGTCGGGGAACGAGTGCTCGGCGTCGGGGAGGTCGAAGGCCCGGGTGAGGAACGCCGCGACCTGACCGCGGGTGATGGGCTGGTTGGGTCCGTAGGTGCCGTCGGCCCGGCCGGTGGTGATGCCCGCGTCGGCCACGGCGATGATGGCATCGGCGTGGGGGCTGCCGACCAGGTCGGGGAAGCTCGTGAGACCCACGATCGAGGCGATCCAGGCGTGGTTGGCGAGCACCGAGGTGTAGATGGCGGGCCGGGCGCCGCACGCCTCGGCGGGGCCGACGCTCGTGACGCCCACCTGGCGGGCACGACCCTGGGGGTCGTCGACGACGAGCGGGCCGCCGCTGTCGCCCCGGCAGGCGTCGACGGGGGCGTCGTTCACCCGCCCGCTCGCACACCACATCAGCGCCGGGTCGAACAGCCCCGGGTACCGGGACGTGCAGTGGTCGCTCGTGTGCACGGTGACCTGGCCCACCTGGAGGAGGTCCGACACAGTGGGGTCGGTGGGGTGCGTGGCGCCCCATCCGTACACCCGGGCGGGGTGCTCGTCCGCGGCGAGATGCGCCTGGTGGGGTCGGGCGAGGGTGATCGGGGTGAGCGGGTCGCCGCCGGCGACGGCGAGGAGCGCGAGGTCGTGGGGCACCCGACAGGCGAGGGTGGAGGGGTTGGTGAGCGGGCCGCACGCCGCGGCGACGGGGTGGAGCATCACCTGCTCGACGGCCCGCTGGGGCAGGGGGACGACGCCGATGTCGGTGCTGCCGACGACCACGACGACCGAGGCAGCCGAGATGGGCGTGCCGTCGTCCTCGACGACGCAGTGCGACGCGGTGAGCACCCACCGCTGGGTGAGGACGGTGCCGCCGCAGAGGCGCTGGTCGCCGCCGACGGTGTCGGCGATGACGGCCACCATGTAGGGGGCGTCGGCTGGCTCGGCGGGTGCGCCGCCGAGCACCGCGTGGGCGGGGGTCGCCGTGGCGACGACCGCGAGGACGGTGAGCAGCGCGGCGAGAAGGCGGGGTCGGAGCCGGGTGGGCATCGCACCATCCTTCCATCCCGAGGGGTGTTCGCGGCCGATCGGGGGGCGTGCGAGCGGTGAGCGCGTGACCACCGACCGCGCCGGCGGCGGAATCTTGGGCGCGGACGGGGCGTTGACCGGGGCATGACCGACTCCCGGCCCCCGCTGTCCGTGCTCGACCTCTCGATCCTCAGTCGGGGACGCACGAGCGCCGAGGCGCTGGCCGAGACGACCGCCCTCGCACAGCACGTCGACCGGCTGGGCTATCGGCGCTTCTGGGTGGCCGAGCACCACAACATGACGACGGTGGCCTCCACCTCGCCGCCGGTGCTCATCGCCCACCTCGCCGCCCGCACCGAACACCTGCGGGTGGGGTCGGGTGGGGTGATGCTGCCGAACCACCCGACCCTGGTGGTGGCCGAGCAGTTCGCCATGCTCGAGGCGCTCCACCCGGGCCGCATCGACCTCGGTATCGGCCGGGCACCCGGCACCGACGGGGCCACGGCGCTCGCCCTACGCCGCTCTCCCGACGCGCTCGGCGCCGAGGACTTCCCCCGCCACCTCGTCGACCTGATGGGCATGCTCGGCGACCGGCGGAGCGACCACGGCATGTGGGAGCGCTTCCGCGCCACGCCCGTGGCCACCAGTTCGCCCGAGATCTGGTTGCTCGGGTCGAGCGACTACAGCGCCCAGCTCGCCGGCATCCTCGGCCTGCCGTT